>NZ_JAUNLM010000073.1 GCF_030532265.1 Clostridium sp.
ATTATTATATAATAATAATTATCCGTTGTAAACATCTTTTTTAAAATTTTTCTATTTTTTTCTACAAAAAATAGATAAGAGTTAAACTCTTATCTATTATAATTAATAATATAAATTTTGAGTTGCATATTCAGCATCACAAGTTATATCTATTCCAAGTTTTCTAAATGTTTGTTCATCATTATTACTTACTATTGTAGTTGAATGGGCTTGAGCTCCTTTAAGCTTATAAAGTTTCTCAACAGCAACTTGCGCCATAGGATTAGTAGCTGCACATATACTAAGTGCCATAAGAACTTCTTCACAATTAAGAGCTGGTCTTTTAGATGCTAATGTTTCTTTCTTTAATCTTATTATAGGATTTAATATAACTGGTGAAATTAAATGAATATCATCATTTATATCAGCAAAATATTTAATAGCATTAACAATAGCTGCTGCTGTGCCTTCCATAAGTTCTGATGTTTTACCTGTAACTATAGTTCCATCTTCTAATTCAATTGCAACAGATGGACATATCTCGTTACCACCTTTTAACTTCTTTAATCTCTCAGAATTTTCTCTAGCTTTAGTTACAACTTTTCTATCTTGTTCTACTAAATTTAATTCACTCATTATAAGTGATACTCTTTGAAATGTTTCTTTATCTACATAACCTTTTTTGTATTCACATGCAGTTTTAAAATATCTTCTTATAATCTCTTGTTTTGAAGCTTCTTTTACTACATCATCATCTATAATTCCAAAACCTACTCTATTAACTCCCATATCAGTAGGTGATTTATATACAGATTCTTTTCCTGTTATTTTTTCTATAATTCTTTTTAATACTGGAAAACTTTCAATATCTCTATTATAATTTACTGCTACCTTATTATAAGCATCAAAATGGAATGAATCTATCATATTTACATCTTTTAAATCTGCTGTTGCAGCTTCATATGCAATATTTAATGGATGCTTTAATGGTACATTCCATACTGGGAATGTTTCAAATTTTGAATATCCTGCAACATTTCCTCTTTTATTTTCATGATAAAGTTGACTTAAGCATGTTGCAAGTTTTCCACTTCCTGGTCCTGGAGCTGTAACAACAACTATTGGTTTTGTAGTTTCTATATATGGATTTTTTCCATATCCTTCATCACTTACTATTGTATCTACATCTGTTGGATATCCTTTAGTTGCTCTATGTTTATATACCTTTATTCCTCTTCTTTCAAGCTTATTTATAAAAATATTTGTAGAAGGTTGTTCATCATATCTTGTTATTACAACACTATTTACATCTAAATCATATGATCTAAGTTCATCAATAAGTCTTAATACATCAGCATCATATGTAATACCAAAGTCTCCTCTTATTTTATTTCTTTCAATATCACCTGCATACACACAAATAATTATTTCAGCTTTATCTCTTAACTTATGTAATAATTTTATTTTTGCATTTTCATCAAATCCAGGTAATACTCTCTTTGCATGAAGGTCTTGAAGAAGCTTACCTCCAAATTCTAAATAAAGTTTATCGTAATTATTTACTCTTTCTAAAATATATTTAGACTGTTCTTCTAAATACTTTTTATGATCAAATCCTATTTTCATAATTTCTCCTTTTGTTAATTATTTTTTATTTAAATTTTTTATTCTTGTAAACTAAACTATTTTCATAAAAATATGTGAACCATAAAATGTTTATAAAAAACAGAAAATATATTGGATTGTTAGATGTAAATCCTTTTAGCCCTATTAAAGATAAAAGTCCTAATAATCCAATATATTTATACTTATGATAGTTCATAAAATCATCTCCAAAACATGTTTAATTATATTATATACATTTTTAGAGTTATTTTCTATATTTAATTCTCTTTTATAAATTTATATTTGTATTCTGGTCTACCAACATTACCATAATCTATTGTTACTTCAGCTTCACCTATATTTTCTAAATAATCAACATATTTTTTTATAGTAACATTACTTACACCTGTTAATTTTGATATACCTCTTATAGTCCAATATTCTTCATTATTTTCATTTATAACATTGTATATCTTATTTAATGTATTTTTATTTATTCCTTTTGGAAGTTTATTTTCTTCATTAACTAAATTATCATTATTATATAATCTATCTAAATCATTTTGATCTAACTTAGTATTTTGAATTAAAAGTTCTCTCTTTTTAATATACTTATCTATAGCTTTCTTAAATCTTTCAAATTCAAATGGCTTTATTAAATAATCTACTACTCCATATGCAAAAGCAGTTTTTATTTCTTCTGACTTATCTGCTGCTGTCATCATTATAACTTCTGATAATATTCCTTTATCTCTAATATATTTTAATATTTCTATACCATTTTCTTTAGGTAAGTAAACATCTAATAATATTAAATCTATATTTTCTTTTTCCAAAACATCTATTAAATCTTCTTTATTAGATACAGTTTTAAATACTGAAAATCCATTAATCATCTCAACATATTTTTTATTTATTAAAGCTACCATAGGATCATCTTCAACAATAACTACTTTGTTCACACCTATTCCTCCTTTAATATACTTATTATAAATTTTTTATTTCTTTTGTTTTCTTTTATTTTTATACTTCCACCATAAAGATCAATTCTACCTTTTACAGTTGATAATCCAATTCCTCTCCCTGTACCTTTAGATGTTACTCCATTTTCAAAAAGATTATCTTTTATATTTTTATTTATATTAATTCCATTGTCTGTAACTTCTATATTTATTATTTTTTCATCTTCACCTATATAAACTTCTACAACTCCACTAGAACCTTTTTCTATACATGCATCAAAAGCATTTTCTATAAGATTTCCAAGTATAGTTATTATGTCAATTGAAGTTACTCTTCCATGTGAATGCATCATATAAGAATCTTCATTTATTATAAATTTTATATTCTTTTCATTTGCAATAAGTTTTTTACTAAGAAGCATAGCACTTATTAAATTATCCTTTATTCCTGCAACAGTAGTTGTATTTTCTAAAACTTCCTTTTGACACTCACTTATATATTTTTTTGCTTCATCATATTCTTCTAAATTTATAAGTCCCAGAATAACATGTAATTTATTTTTAAATTCATGAACATTTGCTCTAATATTTTTAAGTAATCCGTCTATACCAGTTATTTCTCTTGCAAGTCTATTTATATTTTCACTTTTCATTAAAGTAACAACAGCACCCAAATACTTTTCTTTCTCTTTTATAAAACTTAAATTTACAAATACCTTTTCACCACTTAATGTTATTTCTTTCATTTTTACACTACTCTTATTATCTATATATTTAGAAATTTTTTGTATTAATTCTTCTATATTTAATGTATCTAGCATCTTAAAACAATTATCATTTATTTCTAAAATTTTATTATTTCTATCTATGGCAATTACACCTTCATCTATGGAATCAAGTATTATTCTCTTTTCATTATATAATCTTGCTATTTCATCAGGTTCCATACCAAGCATTTCTCTTTTTATTTTTCTTGCAAATGTTTCTGATAATATTATTGTAATTGGCAATATTAAAACAAATAAGCATATTGTTATAACTATAACCTTATTAGTTACTGACTCAACATCTTTTAAGTATTTACCTACCATAACAAACCCAACTTGTTTATCATTATTATATATTGGAGCAAAGTATCTAACTGTAACACCCATAGAACCTTCCATTGTTGAATAATAACTTGTTCCATATTTAATTACATCTTTATTATCTGTATTTACAAACTTTTGTCCTATTTGATTAACATCAAGATGTGAGTATTTTTCTCCGGTCATATCTCCAACAACAATTATATCTATGTTTTTAAAGTTTTTCACAAATTTACTTACATAAGATTGAATCTCAAAATTATTTTTTCTTTGCTCTAATGTATTTTGAACTATTGGGGTATTAGCTATTACATATGAGATTTCTTTTAAATCTTGTTTTATTTCATCATTAAGATCGTCAACTCTAAGCTTCATAAAAAATATACAAGCAAGGATTAATGGTATTATCGCTATTATAATACTACGTTTTCGTACACGACTTTTAAAACTCATATTCTCTCCTTTTATTCTTTTTATATTAGATTATACATAATTATTTTATTTTTTTCGACATTTTTTATTTTTTAAACCTTAATTATAAAAAGCCTTACTTATAGTTTTCTACAAGTAAGGCTTTATTATAAATATACTAAGCTATTGCATTTTTACAATTACTTTCTGTTAAATATTCATTTAAATTATCATATGAAATACTTATCATATTTGTTAAAGCTTCATCTGTATATGATCCCATGTGAGGAGTTAATAATACTTTAGGGAACATTTCTATAAGTTTTTCTATATTTTTATCATCTATTTCTTGTCCCTTAAGATCTTTAAAGAAAACTCTACTTTCTCCCTCTAATACATCAGCTCCATAACCACCAAGTTTTCCACTTTCAATTCCTCTTATAATTGCTTCTATATCTTGAAGCTCTCCTCTTGCTGTGTTTATGATTATTCCGCCATCTTTCATATTATTTATAAATTCATCATTTATTAAATGATAATTTACTCCTTTTATATATGGCATATGTACTGAAATTACATCTGAAGTTTTTATTAATTCTTCTTGACTTACAAATTCAACAATTTCTTTAGCTGCATCACTTTGAAATACATCATAACCAATAACTTTTGCTCCTAGTCCCTTAAAAAGCTTAGCAGTTGTAAGTCCTATTCTTCCAGTTCCAATTATTCCAACTGTACAATTTCTAATTTCTTTACTAAACATATTAGCATCAACAATGAAATTCTTTTCTCTTGTTCTATTTACTGTATAAGCTGTATGTCTAAGTAACATCATTGCAAGAGTTACTGCAAGTTCACTTATTGCATTTGGTGAATATCCTGGAACTCTAGCTGACTTTAATCCAAATTCCTTTACTGCTTCTAAATCAACATGATCAAATCCTACTGTTCTAGTAAGTACATACTTTAATCCATTATTTTTTAATAGCTCTAAGTTTTGTCTATCAGCCATACAGTTACCCCTAACCATTATAGCTTCTGCTCCTATAGCTTCCTTTACATTTTCATGATTTAATCCTTTTTCTACAAGTTTTAAATCATATCCATATTTATTTAATTTATTAAAAAATTCAACTTCTGTTGGTCTTACTCCAAAACAAACTAACTTAATTGACATAAAAAAACTTCCCTTCTTTTTAAATATATAAAAATATATCTATATTAAAATAAGACTTAATTCAGGAAAAAGTTTTTAAATCTAATTCCTGAATTATAGTCATTTAAAATTTAACTATACAAATAACCCTATATTTTTAATTACTTCTAAAGCAACTATCCATATTGGCATTGCTACTACTGCAACTATAGTTGATAATAATGAACAATTTGATGAAAGAACTGATTCTTTATCAAAGCTTATAGCATAAGCTGCTGCAACTGTTGCTGTTGGCGCTGCCATCATTATTACTACAGTAGCTAGTCCAATATATGATACTGGTAAAATTCCAGTTACATTTAAAACATATAATAATACTATATTTATTAATGGAACTATAATTACTTTTTGAATGCTATAGTACCAAGAATCTTTTGATCCCATAGCTTCTTTAAATGGTATTGTAGCTAAATTAGCTCCAATTGATAACCATGCAAGTGGTGAACATAAAGCACTTAAGTAAGTTAAAGGTTTATAAAGCCATGGTAATGTTTGGTCAATTCTTAAAAATGCATAGTTTTTTACCCCTTCTTTAGTAGAAACAGCTACTTGTGGTAATGACTCTTGGAATAACCATATAAATAAACCTAAAAATGTTGCTATAATAATTGGATTTAAAAACATAGTTTTAACATTTTTCTTAAAGTTTTCTTTATCCATCTTCAAACCTGACATTTTAATAAATCCATATGAATAAAGGAACACTCTATAAGCTATATTGAATATTGAAGAATACATAACTCCTACTGTTCCATAAACAGCTTGTACAATCGGAGTTCCAAAGAAAGTTGTTGATCCAAATACTGTTAATACTCTTAAGGCATCTTGTTTGTCTCCCTTGTATCTTGAATAAAATAACTTAGTTATAAATATAAGAACTATATAAATTGCAAATCCCCATATTAAAAGATTTATTCCTTCATGTAAGCTTTTCTTATTAATATCTACTAAAAATGATTTTAATGCTAATGCTGGAAGTGATACTGATAAAACTACCTTACTTAATATTTTTGCAGCACTATCATTTATTATATTTTTCTTTCTTAAATAAAATCCTAAAAAAATAATTGCTATTGATGAAAATATTGCACCTATAATTGCGTTATCTGTTAATGTTTTTCCTAAAATACTTAAGATATCCATCTAATTTAATTCCTCCTCAGTTTATAAAGTTTTCTCAAATCTTTTTGTTATTAATTTCACACTTATGTTATAACATTAACAATAAACTCACAATTATATTTAAATTTCTAAATAATTATTTAAGTTTTTTAAGTTTTATTATTTAATTTATTTACTTAAATAAATTAAATAATTCATTTTTTTGTTAATTTTTAGTCAAATTTTCATAAAAAAAAAGAGCTTTACTCAGCTCCTAATATATTAATTATAAAATTATTCTTTATATTGCTTTGTATAATATTTTCAAACCTAACTTTAGAATTTTCATTTGTATACTCTAAAAGTGGATCAAATATATAATATAAACTTTCCATATTTAATTCACTTCCACTAATAATATTAATTTTAACTTTTCTTTGATTATATAATTTATTACACTCTTTTAATGTATTATATACTCCTATCCCACAATTCTCTTTATTATATAAATTTGATACATATACATAAATATCTTTTAACTTTATACGTTCATCATAATTATTAAAGTAAAAAAATAATATTTCCTTTAATAAAATAATCATATCTATATCTTTTCTAGTTTTTATATATTTATTT
>NZ_JAUNLM010000014.1 GCF_030532265.1 Clostridium sp.
GAACAATCCCCTCCTAAGGGATAGATACAGGTTCGATTCCTGTTGGGAGTGCCACTTATATATAAGAAAAGGCTTAACCGTAATGGTTAAGCCTTTTTATTGTGCTTAAAAGGTGACAAAAGTTTGTATTAGTACATTAGAAATAGTTTAATTCAGTTTTTATTATGTAATAAAATTTTACTTTTTAAGTAATTAAAACTTACCTCTTTTTAAAAAATTACTTTTGAATACGTTAACATAAAGTTAAAGGAAATATTAGGAGGTAAATAATAATGAAAAAGAAAAGTTTAATTGCTGTAACTCTTTCAGCAGTTATAAGTTTAGGTTTATTTGCTGGGTGTGGAGCAGATAAAAAAGAAGAAAAGGCATCAGGAGAAACTTTAACAATTTATTGTGGTCTTATGGAAGATCATATGGTAAAAGCGGTTGAAGAATTTAAAAAGGAAACAGGAATAGATGCACAAGCGGTAAGAATGTCATCAGGTGAAATACTTGGCAGAATAAGAGCAGAAAAAGATAATCCTAAGGCTTCAGTTTGGTTTGGAGGCCCAGCAGATGCATTCGTTCAAGCTGGAGATGAGGGATTATTAGAAGCTTATAATTCACCAGAAGCAAAAGAAATACCAGATAAATATAAAGATCCAAAAGGATTATGGACTGGAATTTATGTTGGTTATTTAGGATTTGCTTCAAACTCTAAATTATTAAAAGAAAAAGGAATAGAGGCTCCAAAAAGTTGGGCAGATTTATTAAAACCTGAGTTTAAAGGTCAAATTTCTATGGCAAATCCAGGTTCATCAGGAACTGCATATACAATGCTTGCTACTATTGTTCAACTTATGGGAGAAAAAAAGGGAATGGAGTATATGGCTAAATTAAATAAAAATATTAAGTCATATGAAAAGTCAGGAACTGCTCCAGCTAGAATGGCAGGACAAGGTGAAGTTATGGTTGGTATTTCATTCTTACATGATGCAATTAAATATAGAGAAGAAGGAATGAAGGATTTAGTTTTAACTGCACCTAGTGAAGGAACTGGATATGAAGTTGGTGCTGTTGGTATATTAAAAGGTGCTCCAAATCAAGAGGGAGCTAAAAAGTTTGTAGACTTTGTTTTATCTAAAAAAGGTGAAGAAATAGGACAAACTGTTGGTTCATATCAATTTTTAACAAATCCAGCTGCAAATAGTCCAAGTCAAGCAGCAGAAATTAAAGATACTAAACTTATAAATTATAATTTAGAATGGGCAGGAAGCAATAGAGGTAAATTAGTAGAAGAGTGGAATAAAGCAATAAAAAAATAAATTTAAAATTTTAAGGTAAGGACAATATACTATTTAATAAATAGTATATTGTCCTGCTAAGTTTAGTTGTTTTTATAAGCTGAAGGGAGAAAATAATCATGTCAATGTACACTAGGAAGTTAAAACTAAAGCATGAATTAAGAGATATGAAAAAGATATGGAGAGATCCGATACTTTTAACTACAATAATATTTCTTATAATTTCATTATCAATATTCATATTATATCCTTTGTATTCAGTACTAAAGGTAAGTTTTATAGATGCAGGTAAAGAGTTTAGCTTTGCATCATATAATCAAGTTTTAAAAGACTTAGATTTTAGAGCAACATTTTGGAATACTATAAAACTTGGAGTAACTGTTGGAGTATTATCAACTATAATTGGATTTATATTTGCTTATGCAGATGCGTACATAAAATCACATTTTAAGAAATTATTTAAATTAGTATCTATATTACCAATAATTTCTCCACCTTTTGTATTAGCATTATCAGCTATTATGTTATTTGGACAATTTGGTATTATAACTAGACAATTACTTGGAATGAATGATGCTAATATTTATGGATTTAAAGGCATTGTAATGGTTCAAACTATGACATTTTTTCCAATAGCCTATCTTTTATTAATTGGATTACTTAAAAAAATTGATCCAGCTTTGGAAGAGGCTTCAAGAAGTATGGGAGCATCAAGGTGGACAACTTTTAAAACAGTAACATTACCTCTTATGCTACCTGGGATTGCAAATGCATTTTTATTAACTTTTATTGAAGTAGTAGCGGATTTCTCAAATCCTATGGTTATTGGAGGTAGTTATTCAACATTAGCAACTAAAATATATATGCAAGCAATAGGAAATTATGATATGAGTGGAGGAGCTGCAGTTGCAGTTATACTTTTAGTTCTTTCAGTTCTTTTATTTGTATTAGAAAAGTTTTGGATTGAAAGAAAATCATATGTAACAGTAACAGGTAAGGCATCAAAAGAAAGAATATTAATTGAAGATTCTAATATAGTATGGCCAATAGATATATTCTGCTTATTAGTTACTATATTTGTATTAGCATTTTATATTTTAATACCGTTAGGCGGATTCTTTAAGGTAATGGGTGTAGATTATTCATTAACTTTAGAGCATTTTAAATATGTATTTGATTTAGGATTTGAATCAGTAAAAGATACAGTAATATTATCACTTTGGGCAACACCTATAACAGGAATTATAGGAATGGTTATAGCATTCTTAGTTGCAAGAAAGAGATTTATTGGTAGAGGATACATTGAGTTTGTATCATTACTAGCTATGGCAGTTCCAGGTACTGTTTTAGGACTTGGATATATAAATGCGTTTAATGCAAAACCATTACTTTTAACAGGTACATGTTTAATTATAGTAATTGCTTTTGTAGTTAGAAGTTTACCAGTAGGAATAAGAGCTGGAATAACTTCACTTGGACAAATAGATCCAGCAATAGAAGAAGCGGCACAAGATTTAGGAGCTAATTCTAAAAAAGTATTTACATCTGTTACACTTCCTCTTATTAAATCAGCTTTCTTTAGTGGATTAGTATATACATTTGTAAGAAGTATGACAGCAGTAAGTGCAGTAGTATTTTTAGTTACACCTAAGTATCAATTATTAACTGCATCAATACTTTCACAAGTTGATACAGGAAGATTTGGTGTTGCATCAGCATATTCAACTGTATTAATAGTTATAGTTTATATAGCTATAGCATTGATGTATTTTGGGTTAAGTAAGATGGGTGTAAGTAAATCAAGTGATAGTGTTATATAACAAAGTAAGGAGTTGTAGTAATTATGGAAAGAAGCAAAGGTGTAAATATAAAAAATTTAACTAAGATATATTTAAGTCATAATAAAAATTCAGAGTTTAAGGCTGTTGATAATATATCAGTAGATATAAAAGCTGGTGAATTTGTAACTCTTTTAGGTCCATCAGGTTGTGGTAAAACAACTACATTAAGAATGGTTGCTGGATTTGAAATACCTACAGAAGGAGAAATTTATCTTGGCGGTGATAAAATAAATGATTTAACACCAGATAAGAGAGATACAGCTATGGTTTTCCAAAGTTATGCGTTATTTCCTCATTTAAATATATTTGATAATATTGCATATGGATTAAAGCTTAAAAAAATGAGTAAGGAAGAAATTAAAGAAAAAGTAAATAATATAATAGATCTTGTTGGTCTTAAAGGTATGGAAAATAGAAGTCCAAATCAACTTTCAGGAGGTCAACAACAAAGAGTTGCCCTTGCAAGAGCATTAGTTATGGAACCGGGAGTATTACTTTTTGATGAGCCTTTATCAAATTTAGATGCAAAGCTTAGAGTTTATATGAGAACTGAAATAAGAAAAATTCAAAAGAAAACAGGAATAACTGCTATATATGTAACTCATGATCAATCAGAAGCTATGAGTCTTTCAGATAGAATTATAATTATGAAAGATGGAATTATAGAACAAGTTGGTACTCCTGAAGAAGTATATGGAAAACCAAGTAATAAATTTGTTGCGGAATTTATAGGTAATGTAAACTTTTTAAAAACTAAAGTTGAAAAGATAGAAGACGGAAAAGCTTTAGTTAAAATTGGCGAAAACAAATTTAAACTTAATTATAGTGGAAATAAAAAGGTTTCTGATGAAGTTAGTGTAGTTTTAAGACCAGAAGCAATAGAAATTGGAAAGGAAGGAATACTTGAAGGGAAGGTTATATCATCAACATTTATGGGATCATATCAGGATTATATAGTTGAAGTAAATGGTGATAATATTTGTATAGAAGTAACTAATCCTAAAGCAAAAGAACATTTCTCAGAAGGAGATATGGTCAAGCTTAATTTTAATCCACAAGTTCTTCATATTGTTTAGATTTAGATATATCCCTTTAGTTAAAATATTATTTTATATTATATATAAAATAGGGGAGGCCGATAATGGAGATAAGGGATATTGTAATTAGATTATTTTTAGCTGTTTTAATAGGGGGAGCTATAGGATATGAGAGAGAATTTAAAAATAGACCTGCTGGATTTAGAACTCATATATTAGTATGTGTAGGTGCTACAGTAGTTTCTTTAATACAATCTCATATGGCTGAAACGGCAATGAATAATATAATATTACATCCTGAATTAAGTAATGTTATAAAGGTTGATTACGCAAGGCTTGGAGCACAAGTAATAACAGGAGTTGGATTTTTAGGGGCAGGTACTATATTACATGATAAAGGATCTATAAAAGGCCTTACAACTGCTGCTTCTATTTGGGTAGTTGCTTGTGTTGGATTGGCTATAGGAATGGGTTATTACTCTATAGGTATACTTTCAGGAATATGTATAGTATTAGTTCTTGGGGTACTTAAGAAGTTTCAAAATAAATTTATAACTCAACCAGATTGCATAAAGGTTCAAGTATCATATGTTGACAAAAAAGATGCGTTAGAATATATTGAAAGTTACTTAATGAGAAAAGCTATAAAAATAAAGAATATAGAATTTTACATTAAGGATAATATTAAAGGGTATAATAACGTTGATAGCTGCTTATATACTATTGAAATTCCTAGGAGTATTGATATAAGCAATTTAATTAGCGAATTATCTAGAAGCGATAGCATTTTTAGTGTTGAGTTAGTAGAAGATTAAAAGAATGTTGCAAAATTAATTTTGCAACATTTTTTATGTTTAAAATGGAATTATAAAATAAGTTAAATATTAACAATATGTAAATTGGATTAATAAAAACATAAAATATATTATTTTATATGTATAATCAAATTATGAGTAAACGTTATCGTACATTTAAAAATAGAATTACAATTGCATTTATAATAGTATCAATATGTCCATTTTTAATATTTGGATTTTATAATTTAATTTATACTTATAATTCAACAAGAAAAGAAGTAAAAAAATTTACTTTAGCAAGTATTAAAAATAGTTCTGAAAATATAACAAATTCAATGGTTGGCTTTAGTAATATGGTTGACTTTATATCTTCTAATAATGAAATTATAGATATAGTTAAAAGTGATGATAAAAATAATAATGAGAAAAAATTTAAAAATACACAAAAGTTATATAATATAACCTCAACTTTAATTTCAACAATGCCAATGAAAATGCCAATACATATTATAGACAAGAATAAGGTAAGTAGGTATTCATCAACTAATTATTATAAACCAATATATAAAGATGTTTATGGGGATTTTTACAAAAGCTTAGAAGAAGATGAAAATAGAGTTCATCAAAAGATTTATAGAAGATTTGATAGTGAATTACATCAGGATATAGTTTTGGTATTAGGTAAGGCTATAGTAGATAAAAATAAGAAGGTTATAGGATATGTAATTATTGAGATTTTAGAAAAATATTTTAATCAATATATTGATGATGTAACCTTTTTTAAGGACAGTAATATATACGTTACTGATATAAATAATAAAATAATAGTAGACAGGAACCATATAGAGAATGTAGGGAAAAGTTTAAATGATGTAATTAATAAAAATGATAAAATTTATTATTCAAGTAAAGATATAAAGAAATTTAATGTTATTTCTACCATTCCTAAAAAGGATTTGTATTATGAGTTACTAAGTAATATAAAGGTATTTTTGATTTTGATATTAATTGTAATTATTTTAGGAACAATAGTTATTTATAATATTAGTAAAAGAATCTCAAATCCAGTACATGAAATGAGTGAGGTTATTAAACAAATTGAGGATGGTAATCGTAATATAAAGGTTAAGTATAGTGGTGATGATGAGCTAGGTGAACTTTGTGATAAGTTTAATTCAATGATACAAGAAATAAATAGGCTTATAGAAGAAGATTACAATAAAAGAATATTAATAAATCAAGCTAAATTTAATGCTTTAAAAGCTCAGATAAATCCACATTTTTTGTATAATGCGCTAGGAACTATTAATTGGATGGTAAAGTTAGGTGAAAAGGATAAAGTTACAAAGATGATAAATGCTTTATCAAAACTTTTTAGATATTCATGTAAAAATAGTGAAGATGAGGTTCTTATAGGAGAAGAACTCAAAGCTATAGATAATTATTTATACATACAAAAAGTTAGATATGAGGATAAACTAAATATTGAATATTTAATAGAGGATGAAATAAAAAATTGTGAAATAGTAAGATTAACCCTTCAACCAATCGTGGAAAATGCTATAATTCATGGACTTTCTAATAAAGCTGGTAAGTGGAAGATTATTATTAGTGGAAAAATAGAAGGTTCTGATATAGTATTTGAAATTAAGGATAATGGGGTAGGTATAGGAAATAGTAAACATACTGGAGAAGGCGTTGGAATTGATAATGTTGATACTAGAATTAAGATACAGTATGGAGAAAAGTATGGTATAAGTCATAAATCTGAAGAAAATTTAACTGTATTTATTATAAGAATACCTTTAAGGGAGGCAGTAAATGAAAAAAGTTCTTTTAGTTGATGACGAAATATATTCATTAAAAGGTATGGAAGTAGTTATTCCATGGGATGAAATTGGTTGCGTTATTTGTGGATCAACAACTGATTCTAATGAGGCTATAGAAATTGCAATTAAAGAAAAGCCTGATATTGTTATTACTGATATAAATATGCCTTGTATAGATGGTCTTGAATTATTAAATATATTAAAGGGTAAACTTCCAAGATTACAAGGTATAGTTATAACTGGGTATGACGACTTTAAGTATGCAGTAAAAGCAATAAAGCTAAATGTTATAGATTTTATACTTAAGCCATTAGATGAAGAAGAGTTAATTTGCGCCGTAAATAAAGCTATTAATAAACTTGAGATATTTAATAATGTTGTTAAGCCAGATAGAAAATTATTAGATATTGTAAGGGGTGAAACTAATTTAGCCGATATATATAATTATTTTACAAGTGATTGTGTAGTTATGGCTTTTATAGATATTAATAAAAGAGATGATAAAAAAATACAAAACTTAATTGATAATATTTATAAGGAATTAAAAATTAACAATAAATATTACATATTAAAACCTCATAATTACAGAATTGTTTTAGTTATAGATGGAGAAGTTAAAGATGTGGAACATTTATTTAAAGATATATGTAAAAAAGAATTATCTATAGCTGTAACTAAAGCACATAAATTAAATAATATAATTAAGTGTTATGCTGAAGGAAAAAAATTAATTGAAGAAACTTTTTATTTAGGTTATGGAAATATAGTTAGTAAAAATCAAGAGAGAATTAATATGTCAGAAAAAGATATAAGAAATAATTTAGATAAGGTTTATATAGCATTAAATGGAGAGAGTAATTTACTTATAAGAAATAGCATAGAAGATTTATTTAAATTTTTGAAGGATAATAGAATTAATAAGGAAATATGTACAAGTATAACATTGGATATTTTATTTAAATTAAGGGGAAGTATTGATATTTTAAAAAATAAAGAAAATAATATTGAAATTAAAGAAATAGGGTTAACTATAGATTATTTGAAAAGTATAGTAATATTAGAGTCAGAAAGGTATATTGAAATAAAAAAAGAATCTTGTTGGATTAGAGAAGATAGAAGTATTGATAGATGTATAGAGATTATAGAAAATAATTATATGGAAAATTTAAAGTTAAAAGATGTAGCAAAGGAATTATATTTGAATGAATCTTATTTTAGTAGAAGATTTAAAAGTACTGTTGGAGTAGGTTTTAATGAATATCTAACTAAAGTAAGAATGGAAAAGGCTATAGAATTTTTGAAAAAAGGTAAGAAAATTAAAGAGGTATCAAGAGAAGTTGGCTATATAGATTATAGAAACTTTTCTATAAATTTTAAAAAATATACAGGTTTTAATCCAAGAGAATATAAAAGGAAATTGAGCTAGATAATTATCTAGCTCAATTTAATTATTAATAATATTTTAGTGTTAAAAATATATACAATTTTAATGATTTATATAAAAATGTTATATTTATATAACAAAAATGTAAAATATTGTTGTATAATTATATAAAGATAACTTTATATAATTACTAGATTATCACTAATTTATTGAAATCTTAATATAACTTACATTTAAGCTTTTTAATTGATACTTAACTTTAAGCGACTTAATATAAATAAATTTTGTATAAAGGAGAGATTTTTTATGAGTAAGGTATTAAATAATAAGTCATTAGGGTTGTATGTAGTTGGTATTTTATCTAGTGTTTGTATAATTTCTGTAGTTGGGCATATACTTATATACTTATTGTTTGATATTATTAATTTAAGAATGATAACTGTAACATATATTTCTTTGTTTTTAGGTTGTATTTTAAAATTAATTAGCTTTCTTTACTAAATGTTTAAGTTTAATTAAATTAATTTATACTTTATATAATATAAAACCTTCTTTTTGATTTAATTCTTTAGATTCTAAAATATTTTCTTTAAATTAATCAGCAATATATTTTAAATAAATAATTATGCAAATATATAATTATCATAATAAAAGAAGTAGAAAAGCTAATAATAAATTATAAGTAACATATTAATAGTTATTTATAGTTTTAATACAACTATATTATAAAGATATATCTCTAAATTATTTAAAATAAAAGGCCTAATTTTTTGTAAGGTCTTTTATTTTTTTGAAGATAAATTTTTTTACTTAAAAAATTTATATAATTTATATAAGGAACTAATAAGTTTAAGAAATAATGTAAAAATGAGCAAAAGAAATAAGGCTTAGAAAATTAAATGGAAGCTTAAAAGTTATTTAAAAAAGTTTTTGCAGAAAGAGAAATATAAACAGTTATAGGCGTTTATATAATAAATGCTATTAATGAAGTAACTGTATGTATAATTTTAGAAGTTATAATGGAGTTTTTAATAATACATTTTTAGATGTATTTTATTGATTTACTCTGTAGAAAAGTTATACACTTATATGAGGATAACATATTTAAACATATAATTTATAAAATTGACTAATGAGAATAGGAGAGTGAATTATCAAATGAAAATTGCAATTGCTGGAGCCGGTGCAATGGGCTCACGTTTTGGGTATATGCTACATGAAGCAGGTAATGAAGTTTTATTAATAGATTTATGGAAAGAACATGTAGATACTATCAATAAAAAAGGATTAACAATTGAGGAAAATAAAATAAGTAAACAAGTTAATATTAAAGCTGTATTACCTAAAGATGCAAAAGAAACACCAGATTTAGTTATACTTTTTACTAAATCAATGGGGCTTGAAAGTATGTTAGAATCTATAAAAGGAATTTTAGGTAAAGATACAAAGGTATTGTGTTTATTAAATGGATTAGGACATGAAGATACAGTTGCAAAGCATGTTGATAAGAAAAATATTTTTATGGGAGTAACTTTATGGACAGCTGGATTAGTAGGTCCAGGACATGTTACATTAACAGGTGATGGTAGTTTAGAGGTACAAAATATTTATCCTAACATGGATAATGAAGCAAAGAAAATTTGCAGGGTTTTAAATAAAGCTGGTTTAAATGCACATTATAGCGAGAATGTTTTATTTTCTATATGGCGTAAGGCATGTGTTAATGGAACGTTAAATAGTTGCTGTACAATTTTAGATTGCAATATAAAAGAATTTGGTGAAATTAAAGAATCTGCAAGTATTATACGTAAAATAATTAAAGAATTCTCTGAAGTTGCTAAATATTATGGAGTAAAGCTTGATGTTGAAGAAATTGCTAAAGGAATTGAGAATATTTATGATCCAAATAAGGCTGGGGAGCATTATCCATCAATGCATCAAGATTTAATTCAACATCATCGTCTTACAGAAATTGATTATATTAATGGGTATGTATCAAGAAAGGCTAAAGAATTAAATATAAATACTCCTTATAATGATTTGATTACTAGTTTTATTCATGGAAAAGAGCAATTATTAGTTAAATAAATATAAAAATCAATAATAAAGGATATACTCAAAATATTGAGTATATCCTATTTTTATAAAATAAATATTATTTAGAAATTTTCTCATAAATTATAGGGCTTTCAAATCCAAAGGTTATTTTTCCATCTTTTTTAAATACTTCACTAACTTCTAAAATATTATCTTTTACGGTTTCTTTTAAAATAAATGTTGTTTCTGAATTAAAATAGCTTATGCTTTCCCCTTTAAATTCACCATTTTTATAAATATAAGTCATTGGGGTGAATTTTTCAGATATTTTTAAGTCATTAAAATTCATTTTTAAATTTAAATTATCATTTCTAAAGTCTTCTTTTTTAATATTATTAGGAATATCATATGAAGTTAAAACAATATTTCCATCAGCATTTAAGTTGAATAAGAATAAGTGTGGAAGAGAGTTTTTAAAGTTACCTATTTCGTAATAGCTTTCTTCCAATACAAAAAATCCATGAAAATTAGTAGGAATATTAAAAATTTTATCGTTGCAAATACCATTTATATGCATAGCTTTAGGATGAATTAATTTATTTTCCTTTAGTTCTAGACTTACTTGATTCTTGTTGTCAAAAGTTCCACATAAATTATTTATAAAAGTATTTAAAATATTCAAGATTAACACCTCCAAATAAATTCTATAAATTAAGTATATTACTTTGAATATACATAAGATAGAAGAAATATAAATAATTATATAATTTTAAATCTTTAAGATAATGGAGAAGGAGATATGAGCATTCAATCAAAGATAATTGATAAATTAATAAAGATAAATATCCATAAATGTGAGAAAGGAAAAATTATTATGGAAATGAGGTGTTTAAGAAATATTGATAGTAAATATAACAAGTATGAGAAGCTTTTTAAGAAGGCTATATCAAAATTAAATGGAATTACAGAAGTTTATTTAGATTCGAATAATGGTTTTGTAATTATAAATTATGATGAAAATAAGCAGAATAAAGAAAACATAATTGATTGGGCATATAAAATTAGGAAAATAGGAATAGAAAATGTAGACTTGATAAAAAATAAAGGGAGAGACAATTTACCTTATGTAGTAAAAATTTTAGAAAAAAAGTTAGAAATAGAAGCAAAAAAGTATTTGTTAAAAAAATAACTAACAAAAATCGACAAAGTTCAAAGCGTTGGTATAACTAGCTTAATAAGACTTTTTACGACATAAAAATACAAGGTATTGTTAAATATATAACAATAGCAATAAAAATAGTTAAAATTTTAACATATTCAAACCAAAGGTTTGAATTTGTATATATGTAAATCTTTTTCTCTATGATATAATGAAAAATAATATATTTAATTTGAATTATGGGAGAGTGATAATTTTTGGACTCTAGTTATACGGGACAAATAATTTTATTAATAGTGCTACTTATTCTTTCTGGATTCTTTTCAATGTCAGAAACAGCATTAATGTCTTTAAGTAAAATTAGAATTAGACACATGGTTGAAGAAGGGGTAAAAGGAGCTAAGCTCGTAGAAAAATTAATAGAAGATCCAAATAAGCTTTTAGGAGCTATTTTAATAGGAAATAATATAGTTAATATAGGTTCATCTGCTATAGCTACTTCGTTGGCTGTTAAGATTTCAGGTGGAAGTGAATCAGCTGTTGCTATTGTTACAGGAGTAATGACGGTTCTTATACTTATATTTGGTGAAATTACACCTAAGTCTATTGCAAAACAAAAATCAGAAAATGTATCATTAAAAGTTAGCAAACCAATAAAATTTTGTGTTTTTATTTTTAAACCCTTTGTATCCATATTTACTGTTGTGTCAGCAGTATTTATTAAACTTTTAGGGGGAGACCCAAAAGCTACTGAACCATTTATTACAGAAGAAGAGCTTAAGACAATGGTTGGTGTAAGCGAAGAAGAAGGTGTACTTGAAGATGTTGAAAAAGAGATGATATTTAATGTTTTTGATTTTGGTGATTTACAGGTTAAAGATGTAATGGTTCAAAGAGTTGATATTACTGCTGTAGAAGTTAATTCAAGTTATGAAGAACTTATGAAAGTAATAAAAGAAGATCAATTTTCAAGAATTCCTGTTTATGATGATACAATAGATGATGTAGTTGGAATAATAAATGTTAAAGATCTTATTATAGCTGGATATGAAGGTGAAGAATTTGATGCTAAAAAATATATGCGTGAACCTTTATATACGTTTGAATTTAAAAAAATAATTGAACTTTTTAATGAAATGAAAAAATCTAGAAATCATATGGCTGTTGTTCTTGATGAGTATGGTGGTACAGTAGGAATTGTTACAATTGAAGATTTAGTAGAAGAAATAGTTGGTGATATTGAAGATGAATATGATAAAGAAAGAGAAATGATTGAAGTCATTAAAGAAGATGAATATGTTGTTGATGGAAGTGCTAGGCTAGATGATGTTAGTGATCTTATTGGAGTTAATATGGAGTCAGAAGAATTTGATTCTGTAGGTGGTTTAATTATTGGAGAACTTGGTACAATTCCTAGTAAGGGCCAAGAAGTAATGATTGGAAAGATAAGATTTGTAGTTGAAGAAGTTGAAAAAAATAGAATTTTAAAGGTAAGAATATATACTTAAAGTTAGAGGACAGATAATCTGTCCTTTAATTATATTTAAAGTGGTGATTATTTGGATTATATGAAATTAGCTATTGATGAAGGGAAAAAAGCATTAAACTTAATGGAAGTACCTGTTGGAGCTATTATAGTAAAAGATGATGAAATTATTGGAAGTGGGTATAATCTTAAAGAAACTAAAAAAAGTGTTATATCTCATGCTGAAATTATTGCAATAGAAAATGCTTGCAAAACTATTGGGGATTGGAGACTTAATGGAGCTTCTATGTATGTTACTTTAGAGCCTTGCCCTATGTGTGCTAGTGCTATAATTCAAAGTAGAATTTCTAAATTATACATAGGTACATTTAATAAGGATATGGGGGCGTGTGGAACGGTTGTAGATATTGTAAATAATAAATATTTAGATACTTTTATTGATATTGAATGGGTATATAATGAAGAGTGTAGCAACTTATTAAAAGAATTTTTTAGGAAGAGAAGAAAAGAGAAAAACTTAAAATAGAAAGGAGAAATTTTATGAATGATCCTGTAGCTTTTAAAATATTTGGCTTTGATATCATGTGGTATGGTGTATTAATAGGATTTGGTATAATATTAGCATTTATATTAGCTTATTTTAATTCTAAAAGAAAAGGTTTAAAGTTTGAAAACTTAATAGATATATTTTTAATTGCATTTCCTTGTGCAATAATAGGTGCTAGAGTTTATTATGTGATATTTGAATGGAGCAATTATAAACATAATTTTATTGATATATTTAATATAAGACAAGGTGGTCTTGCTATTCATGGTGGACTTATAGGAGCTTTTTTAGCTGCTTTTATTTATACTAAGATTAAAAAGATAAATTTTTTAGCTTATGCAGATTTAGTTGCACCATCAATAATATTAGCTCAAGGGATTGGACGATGGGGTAACTTTATGAATAGTGAAGCTCATGGAGGACTTGTTTCTAAGGAATTTATATCAAAATTTCCATTATTTATTCAACGTGGTATGTTTATAGATGGTGAGTATTATCACCCAACCTTTTTATATGAATCAATATGGGATTTATTAGTTTGTATAGTATTGGTTATTATACTTTATAAAGTAAAAAAAGGATATGAAGGCATTGTAATAAGTTCTTATATGATTTTATATTCATTAGGAAGATTTTTTATAGAGGGGTTAAGAACAGATAGCTTAATGTTTTTTGGGTTTAGAATAGCTCAATTAATTTCATTTGCAGGAATTATTTTAGGTATAATATTTATTATAATTATTATAAGGAAAAATAAAGAGAGAATGATTTTTGGATAAAATTTATAAAAGCTAATGTATATAATTATATACATTAGTTTTTATTTATGTAAAATTAATAATTTTTTGATATAATTTAAAATAAATATTTTTAGTTAGGGGATATACTATGGAAATGAGAAAAATATCTAATGTACTAACTGTAATAGAATTGTTAGTACTTATTTGTATAATATTTGTTGCAAAAACAGGAGTAATAAGAATTGCTTTATTTGTATTTTTAATGCCTATTTTACTTATAAATGGTCAAATGAAAAAACAAATGTTTAAAGAGGAAAAGGAAAATAGAGATAAAGAATTAAATGAAACAGAAGATAAAAAATAATAAGAAATTTATAGTTAATTATTTTATGTATTAATACTTTTTAATAAAGAAAATGTTTCTATTGAACTAAAATAACATTTATGATAGAATGAAACAGTATTAAAATTTAATACGTTTATAATATAATTTATATATTAAGATTTAGATAGGTTAAACTATTTAAGCTTAAGTTTTTTAATCTGGAGAGATGTCCGAGTGGTCGAAGGAGCACGCCTGGAACGCGTGTGTAGGGGAAACTCTACCGTGGTCAATCCAATTTTGTAGATAAATCAAGGGTTCACGAGGAATCTATTTAAAAATAAGAGATGTGTAAGGAATACGATATTTTGAATAAAAATCAAATAATCGTGTTCCTTTTTTGATGCCTAAAATTAAGTTTTAGAATACTAAAATTTAGCTTTAGGAGAGAGAATATGAGAAAGAAAATAGCATTGAAAAATAACAAAAAGAAATTTAGTGAAGGTTATGATGAATTTATAAATTACTGTAAGGTTAGAAATTTAAGACCAGCAACTATAAAACATTATAATGATATTATTAAATATACTTGGAATGACTATTTTAATGCAGATAGATATATAGATGAAATTAATTTAAAGACAATTGAAGGATTCATAATTTACTGTAAGAGTAAAGGTCAAAAAGAGGTAAGCATAAATACAAATATCAGAGGCATTAGAGCAGTATTATATTATTTTATGAAGTTAGATTATTTAGATGAATTTAAAATATCTGAAATAAAGCAAAATAAAGATATTATAGAAACTTATACGAAGGAAGAAATAGAAGTTTTATTAAAAAAGCCTAATATTAAGAAATGCCCATTTTATGAGTATAGAAATTGGGTTATTTGTAACTTCTTATTAGCAACAGGATGTAGAGCAAGTACATTAGTGAACATAAAAGTTAAAGATATAGATTTAGATAATGGATTAATATACTATAGTCATACAAAAAATAGAAAACAACAAGCAGTACCAATTAGTGGAACATTGCAAGTGATTTTAGTTGAATATATAGCTTATATAAGTGATAATGAGTATTTATTCCCTAATGCATATGGAGAACAATTAAAGCCAGGAAGTTTATCTCATACTCTTATGAATTATAATCGTAGACGAGGTATAGAAAAAACAGGATGTCATAGATGGAGACATACATTTGCAAAGATGATGATTTTAAATGGATCTGATGTCTTTAGATTACAAAAAATGCTTGGACATAGTGATATGAAAATAGTTAAAAACTATGTAAATATGTTTTCTACAGACTTACAAGAGAATTTTGATAGATTTAATCCATTAGAAACTGTTCAACAAAAGAAAAAAGAGTATATAAAAATAAAAAAATAGACTACTGTCAATACATTAAAAAGATTTTTGATAATTATAGTTTTTATAGTTATTAAGAGTCTTTTTTATTAATCATAAAATTAAAGTATTTGTTAAGTAAATTTTATTATAATAAAATATATATGTGTAAATTTGTAAATTTAGGAGTTGAATATAGATAATGATAAACTTTCAAGACAAGGTTAATTTAATATGGAATAATGCAGAGAAGTTAAGAGGTGTATATAAAAAGGAGCAATACGGTAATGTTATTCTTCCTATGTGTGTATTAAGAAGATTTGATTGTGTACTATCTAAAACTAAGGAAGATGTTTTAAATGAGAATGAAAAATATAAATCACTTCCAGAGGAAGCAAGAGAGCAAATATTAATAAGAGTCTCAAATGAAAGTTTCTTTAATACAAGTAAGTTTGATTTTAAGAAACTTTTAGATGATTCAGATAATATAGCTGATAATTTAAGAGATTATATAAATGGATTCTCTAAAAGTGCAAGAGAAATAATAGAGTATTTTGATTTTGATAAAGAAATAGATAAGATGGACAGTTATTATTTGTTGAGCATTTAGTTAGTAAGATGAAAAATGATGAAGAAGGATCAAGAATAGCAATAATAATGAATGGCTCTCCATTATTTACAGGAGATGCAGGAAGTGGAGAAAGTGAAATAAGAAGATATGTTTTAGAAAATGATTTAGTAGAAGGTATAGTAGCTATGCCAGAACAACTTTTCTATAATACAGGAATATCAACATATGTTTGGATCTTAACTAACAAGAAATCTGATGAAAGAAAAGGAAAAGTACAACTTGTAAATGCAGTAGATTTTTATGAAAAGATGAGAAAGTCTATGGGAAATAAAAGAAATCAAATTTCAAATAGCCAAATAGATGAAATAGTTAGAATATATGGTCAGTTCAAAGAAGGAGAAAATTGCAAAATATTTGATAATGAGGACTTTGGATATAAAAAGATAACTGTTGAAAGACCTTTGAAAATGAGCTTTAAAATAACAAATGAAACTATAAGTAAAGTTAAAGAAAGTAATATATTTAAAAAGATTGCAAGTTCAAGAAAAATAGGAGAAGCAGGTGAAATCGAAATAGAAGAAGGTAAAAAACTTCAAAATAGTATAATTTCTATATTAAATGATCTAAGAAGTGAAGAAATTTACTTAAATAAAGAAGAATTTACTGAAAAACTGAAAAAAGCTTTTAAAGAAGAAAACATTAAAGTAAGTGCAGGAGTATTAAAAGGAATACTTCAAGGACTTGGGCAAAAAGATGAAAAAGCAGAAGTTTCAAGAGATTCTAAAGGAAATTTAGAGGCAGATCCAGATTTAAGAGATACAGAAAATGTACCATTAAAGGAAAATATACAAGAGTATATGGCAAGAGAAGTTATTCCACATGTAAATGATGCTTGGATAGATAAGAAGAAAACGAAAATAGGATATGAGATACCATTTACAAGATATTTCTATAAGTATACTGCTTTAAGAAGTTCAGAAGATATAATGAAAGATATAAGAGATATTGAAAAAAATATAAATGAGAAGTTAGAAAGACTTTTAGGATAGGTGATGAAAAAATGAGATATAAATCTTATGAAAATTATAAGAATAGTAATATTAATTATTTGCCAAAACTTCCGAGTGAATGGGATATAATGAATATGAAATACTTAATAAGCGATATTCAAACAGGGTCTACACCATCAACTAAAAATGAAGATTATTTTAATGGAAATATTCAGTGGTTTACTCCAGGTGATTTCACAGGAAAATTCTTAATTAAATCAAATAAAACTATAACTGATTTAGCAATTAATGATAATCAAGTAAAACTTCTTAAAGGAGGAACTGTATGTATAGTTGGAATTGGAGCTACATTAGGAAAAGTTGCTATACTTAAGAATGAGAGTAGTTTTAATCAACAAGTTACAGGAATAAGTACTAATGAAAAATTAAATAATAAATATTTATATTATTGGTTATTAGATAATAAAGAAAAAATTAATAAAATAGCTAATTATACTACTTTGCCAATTATAAATAATGAATTTTTAAAGAATCTCAAAGTATTTGTTCCATCTATAGAAGAACAAGAAAAGATAGTTGAATTTCTCGATAAAAAAACTTCTGAAATTGATGGACTGATTAATAAAAAAGAAAGATTAATAGAATTATTAAAAGAAAAACAAGAAGTATTGATAAGAGAAGCAGTAACAAAAGGCTTAGATAAAAATATAAAAATGAAAAATAGTGGTATTGATTGGATTGGAGAAATTCCAGAAAATTGGGATATATCACTTTTAAAATATATTTCACATTCTGATAAATATTCTATAGTTGATGGACCATTTGGATCTGATATGAAGAATGAAGAATATGTTGATGAAGGTGTTCCTATAATTCAGTTAAATAATATTGGTGAAGGTATTCATAAGTTCAATAATATAAAATATATTACTGAACAAAAAGCAGAAGATCTAAAGAGACATACTGTATATCCAGGAGAAATAGTAATAGCTAAAATGATGCCTGCTGGAAGAGCAACTATAGTTTCAGATAGGTTTGATAAATATATAATTTCATCTGATAGTATACGTCTTAAATTAAGTAATGAATACAATTATGAATTTGTGATGCATTGCCTAAATTCATATGGGAAATTTGAAGCTAATATAAATTCTACTGGTTCAACAAGAAGTAGAATCAATTTATCAATAATTAAAAATATGAAAATTGCTATACCAAATAAAAATGAACAAGATATGATAGTAAATTATTTAAATAAGAAATTAAGTATATTACAAGAGTTAAATGATCAAATTTGGACTCAAATTAAATTGTTAAAGGAATATAGACAGTCATTAATATCAGAACTTGTTACCGGAAAGATAGATATAAGATAATTATATTCTTAAATGAAATAAAATATATAAATACACTTATAAGATAAGAAACTTATAAATTTCAATAATGAGAAGAATTATTAGTGCGTTTAAAGTAGAAATTATATCTTATAGTAAAAAAGTAAATTCAGTTAATTAAAGAAAAGATTATAAATTATATAATAAAATATTGAGGATGTGATTGTAATGGATAAAAACAAAAAAGGTATAGTTTTAAATAATAAATCAATATCAAACTTCACTTTCTCAATAGACAAAGAGAGTGACTTATTGAAAAAGATGAAAAAGTTAGATGTTAATGAAATGTTTAATTCATTAAAAAATATAAAGGGATTGGATAATATTAATTCTATTAACAAAGAATTTAATTCTTTAAAGAAAGTAAGTGCATTAAATCTTACTCCTATTAATGAAGCATTAAATTCATTAAAAAATATAAAGGGATTGGATAATATTGGTTATGTTAACAAAGAATTTGATTCTTTAAAGAAAGTAAGTGCATTAAATCTTACTCCTATTAATGAAGCATTAAATTCATTAAAAAATATAAAGGGATTGGATAATATTGGTTATGTTAACAAAGAATTTGATTCTTTAAAGAAAGTAAGTGCATTAAATCTTACTCCTATTAATGAAGCATTAAATTCATTAAAAAATATAAAGGGATTGGATAATATTGGTTATGTTAACAAAGAATTTGATTCTTTAAAGAAAGTAAGTGCATTAAATCTTACTCCTATTAATGAAGCGTTAAATTCATTAAAAAATATAAAGGGACTGGATAATATTAGTTCCATTAGCGAAACATTTAATGAACTTAAGTTAAATAATAAAAATAAAATATTCGAACAAGCTATATTAGAAGTAAATGATATTGTTAAATTAGGAATTGCATATGAAATTAAAGATATTAATACGATTATATCAAAAAATGAGTATATAGAAAATAGTACACCAATAAAAGAAACAAATGAAGTTTTAAAGAATGATGAACTCAATATAGAGCAGAAAGTATATTCTGTTATAGAAAAATTTAAATATAAACATCCTATAATAGTTATGTTTTTAGTTATTTTTATACTCTCATCAATTCAATCTTATATAGAGGATATTGGAAAAGGAATTATAGAGAAGTCTATTATTTTAGTTCAAGCTAATATAAGCAGTACAAAATCAAATAAAGATATTAAGCATAATGTAGTTAAAAATATTGATAAAGAAGCTAAAGATAACAAAGAATATATTTTAAATACATACAGGTTTGTTAGTGCTAATGCACTAAGTGTAAGAGTTAGTAATAATATAAAATCTAATAAAATATGTGAATTAAATTATGGAGATGTAGTAAAAATTCTAAAAAAGAATAAGAACTGGTCTTTTATTGAATATGAAAAAGATGATGCTTGTATAAAGGGATGGGTATTTACAAGATATATTAGTAGGTTTGAAAAATGATCTTTTTTATTATTAAAATATTATATTTACATAAGATACATTGCTTACAAATGCATTTATTAGTAGGTAAGTTGTTTTAAGAAATGGAGTAATTAATATGGATAGCAATTTTAATGAAAATTTATCATTAATAAAAAAGTTTTTTGATATAACTAAAGAATTAGAAGAAAAAAATGTAATAAGGTCAAGCAAGTATTTAGGAGATATAGCTGAATATATAGTTTCTAATTTATATGGTATTACTTTATGTGAATCACAAAAAAATAAAGGATATGATGGTATTGATAAAGACGGTAAAAGAGTTGAAGTGAAATTTCATAATGCAAAAAAAGGCACAAATCTAATAATGGACAAGTATGACGAAATAGATGATGAAGAAAAATTCGAAAGATTAATTATTATTATTGGACCTGATAGCAAAATAAGGCCAAATACTGAAAATAAAGACACATACTTAATATATGATATTGATGATTATAGTAGTGGGAATATAGCAAAAGAAGAGTTGGAAGAATGGATTATAAATAAGAGATTAGATTGCAATTTAAATGAAATAAAAAAATATTAGATTATGGGAGGTAATATATTGGATTTTGATTATTCAGAAAGAAATTTTGAAGAGCAAATAGAAGATTATTTAATATCAAGTGGATATGAAAAAAGAATTTTAACTGATGATAAAGCAAATGGTAAATTTGATTTAACTCTTTTTAAAAAATATGCAATTGATGTAGAAATACTATTTAGATTTTTAGAAAATACTCAAGAAAAGGCTCTTAATAAATTAAAAAAGATATATAAGGATAATTATAAAGAAAAGATTTTAGAAAGATTAAATAAGGAACTCCATAATAGAGGTATGATTGATTGCTTAAGACATGGAATAAGAGATTATGGAGAAACATTAAAACTTGCATATGATAAACCAGTATCATCAATGAATTATTCTATTTTGGAGAAGTATAATAAGAATATTTTTACTATTAGTAGACAAGTTTATTATAGTAAAGATAATAATAATTCAATTGATATGATGATTAGTTTGAATGGATTACCTATTGTAGTTATAGAACTTAAAAATCAACTTACAGGACAAAATGTAGAAGATTCAAAAAAACAGTTTAAAGAAGATAGAAATCCAAAGGAAATATTATTTAAATTTAAGGAAAGAACTATAGTTTTCTTTGCTGTTGATACTGATGAAGTATATATGACTACAAGACTTAATAAAAATAAGACTTTTTTCTTACCTTTTAATAAGGGGAATGAAGGAGGGGCTGGAAATCCTCCTAATGGAGATAATTTTAGAACTGCATACCTTTGGGAAAACATATTACAAAAAGATAGTTTGCTTGATATATTATTTAGATTTGTATATATAAAAATAGAAGAAATAAAAGATTGTAACGATAAAATTATTGAAAATAAAGAAATTGTAATATTTCCAAGATATCATCAATTAGATGCAGTAAGAAAAATAGAGGAGCATGTAAAAGAAAATGGTGTAGGAAATAATTATTTAGTACAACATAGTGCAGGATCAGGAAAGACGAACACAATTTCTTGGCTTACTCATAGATTAGCTAAAATACATGATAAAAATGATAACGCAATTTTTAATACAGTTATTGTCATAACAGATAGAAGAGTTTTAGATAAACAATTGCAAGATGCTGTATATCAATTAGAACATAAAGCTGGTATAGTAGAAAAAATAGATAAACATTCAAGTCAGCTTGCAAATGCTTTGATTAATGGAACAAAAATTATTATAACAACTCTTCAAAAGTTTCCGTTTATATTAGAAAAAGTTAAGGAAAAAGAACTTGGAGAAAATAACTATGCAATAGTTATAGATGAGGCACATAGTTCTCAAAATGGGAAATCAGCAATTGCAGTAAAACAAGCTTTAAGCTCTAAAGACATTGAAAAAATTAGAGAAATAGATAATGAATTTGATAATGAAGATTATACAGAAGATAAAATAAGAGAGATAATTGCTAAAAGTGGTAAACAAGATAATATATCATTTTTTGCATTTACTGCGACACCAAAGGCTAAGACAATAGAGATGTTTGGTCAAATTGGAGAGAGTGGAAAACCAGAAGCATTCCATATTTATACAATGAGACAAGCAATTGAAGAAGGGTTTATATTAGATCCTCTTCTTAATTATACAACGTATAAAACTTTTTATAATGTAACCAAATTAATAAAAGATGATCCAAAAGTATCAAAGAAACAAGCAACTAATGCTATAGTCAAATCTGTGGCTTTACATCCGTACAATATATCTCAAAAAACAAGAATAATAATAGAGCACTTTAGACAATGTGTTATGCATAAAATTAATGGAAAAGCCAAAGCAATGCTCGTAACATCATCAAGATTACAGGCAGTTGAATATAAAAAAGCATTTGATAAGTATATAAAGGAAAAAGGGTATGTAAATATAAATACGTTAGTAGCATTTTCAGGGAGTATAGATGATAATGGAGTTAGTGTAACAGAACCTGAATTGAATGGATTTTCAGAAAAGAAATTACCTAAAAAATTTAAAAAAGATGAGTATAAAATACTTATAGTTGCTGAGAAATACCAAACTGGTTTTGATGAACCATTATTATATGCTATGTATGTAGATAAAAAGTTAGATGGAATAAAGGCAGTACAAACATTATCCCGTATTAATAGAACATGTACAGGAAAAGATGGGACATTTGTATTAGACTTTGTTAATGATTGGGAAGATATTCAAAAAGCATTCCAACCATACTATGAAGTTACAGGAATATCATCAGAAACAGATCCAAATCTTTTATATGATTTAGATGACTTATTAAGAGGGTATCAAATATTTACAGAAGAAGAAATAAATAAAGTAAATGAGATATTTTTTAAAGGAACACATAAAAGTTACAAAGGTTCGGAAAAAGTAAATGGAACAATAGATTTAGCAGTTGAAAGGTTTAAGAATTTAGAAACTGAAGATGAAAAAAATGAGTTTAAAAGTATAGCTGCAAAATATATAAGATTATATTCATTTGTATTACAAATAGGTCCTTTTTCAGATGTATCATTGCATAAGTTATATATATATATAACTTTTTTATTAAAGAAATTACCTAAAGGAAAGAAAGATAAATTTAAATTAAGTGATGAAGTAGCATTAGAATATTATAAAAATACAAAAACATTTGAAGGAAGTATATCATTAATAAAAGAAGGACAAGTTAATTTAGATCCAACGAGCTTTGGAAAGAGCACAGGTAAAAAAGATGAAGAAAAAGAGAAGTTATCTACTATAATAGAAAGAGTTAATGAAAGATTTGGAACAAATTTTACAGAAACAGATAGACTTTCTATTGATCAAATTAAAGAAGATATGGTAAATAATGATGAACTTAAGATAAAAGCACAAAATAATACTATAGAAAATTTTAAATTTTCGTATGATAGTAAATTCATGGATATAGTTATAGATAGAATGGGTCAAAATGAAAAATTCTTTACTAAATTACTTGCAGATGAGCAATTTAGAGAAGAAATAAAAGAGTATCTTTTAATGAATGTATATAAAGAATTAAATGGATAAGTAAAAAAGAGCTTTTAAAGCTCTTTTTATTTAAAGTTATTTACATAACTTTATAATGAAATGAATAAGATTGTATATAAAATTGATTAGTGGATAAAATTTCTATATAAATAATTAATATAAGGGAGAAGTTTTATGAATGAGTATGGTGCTTTTAAAGTATGTTGTGAAAATAGAAATGTGCGTGAATATAATATGTATCACAATCCAAAACCTATATTGATGAATGATGATTTAAGGGAAAGCATAGAAAGGTTATTATGGTATGTACCAGGAATTGACTCAGTTCAATCATATCGGCATGAATTAATAGATGATACATTATATTCAGAAGCTGTTTTTGAATTTATTTTAGAATATATAGGTATAGATAAAAATAAAGATACAGCTATACTAAATAAAAATCAATTAAGTAAATATATAAGAAGTTATGAAAATAAGATTTGTGAATCATGTCAGAAAATAATTTTAAGCATTGGTAAAAATTACAATACTAATAAAAAAGAAACTATCACGAGGTCGCTTCTTAGACATATTAGAAATTCTATTGCACATGGAAGTTTTGTAACTATTAATGATTTAGTTATATTTAGAGATAAAAACAAATATGATGATGACATGGCTTTTATAAAAATAAGAGCTTCAAAGTTAAATCAAGCTTTAAAACTAATCGAAAAACATGATGGTATAACACAAGAAAAAATAATTTCAAAGGTATTTAAGAATAATGGTTTTAATGTTTATATGGGAAGGTATAAAGTTAGCAAGGGAAGAAAAGTTATCTATCCAGATATGATTTTAGAAAAATGCGGGAAAAAATTTATTATAGAAATAAAGCATCATAAGATAAAATCAAGGAAAGTTAATAAAGATTTTATAAATAATATGATTATATATTATGAAGAATTAAATGAAGAGTATACTCCTATTGTTATTTGTGATAAAAGTACTATACTGGAAGAGACTAAATATATATTGTTAGAAAATAATATTATATTATTGGATAAACGTGAAATAAAGAAATTAATTAATTTAGATAAAAGCTTATTTAAAAATACTTTATTATAAATAAAGGAGAAACTATCTAACTATAATATTTAGAATAAATTTTATAGGAATAGACAAGCTTTCTATTAATTAAATTAAATAAGGTAAGAAAGAGCTTTTTAAGCTCTTTTTTGTTTAAAGTTATATAGATAATTTCAAACATAAAATAGAAAAATAAAGGGATATTTTATATAGTTATAGTATAATTTGCTTTATTTTATATAATTATCCTTAATTTATATAAATAATAGAGGAAACTTAATAAATAGTATTACGAGGTGTGAAATGGATAAAGTTTCAATAGATGAGTTACTTTTAGAAAAAGAGCGTATAGAGATAATGAAAAATGCAAGAATAGATATACTTGAATTTGAAACACAAAATAATATTGCATTGGAAGAAGCAAAGGCTAAAGGATTAAATTTTATGGTTCAAACTATTGTTGCGATGCAAGAAAAGTTAAATGAAGTAGCTCAAATAAGAATAGAAATTATAGAAAAAAGATACTTACAAATAGTAAATGAAATAGAAGAAGTTTATAGAAGTTTAAATAAAAGGATTGATTCTGACAATTATAAATACACTGAAGAGAAATTGCCTAAATTATTAGCATTATTAGAAAACTATGAAGTAGGAAGTGTAGCTCATAATATATATAAGAAAAAAATTGAAGATGATATAAGCATGCAAATAAAGAGTTATACTATTCAAATTGAAGCATTATCAAAACGTCAGGATCAAGTAATTGCAAGTTTTTTAAGAGGTAAAGAACGTATAATTGAACAAACAAATCAAATTACTGAAGGTATTTGAAAAAAATTAATTAAAAATGTAAAATTTGTTATATAAGTAAATATAAATTAAACTGAGTTATGGGTTATAAAAATAATATGATTAGGATTATTTATTTTATTAAGTTAAGTTATAAAGAGACTTAATGAAGAAGGCTACTAAGTTTTTAATGAAAGACTTTAGGTAAAATAAAATATAAATTCATTTAGAGGAGAGGGTGAAGCGAAGCAAACCCATAACTTCCATACGCCTAAACTTTGTCTAATTAATGATTATAGTTTAAACAAATAAAAGCGTATGGATTATTGTCCGGAGTAAGAAAATGAGGAAATACATATGAAAAAAATGATAGTAAATACATAAATAAAAATAAAAATAGAGCTAAGGAGTATATAAAAGAAAATAATAAATATAAGGAGTATATAATTGATAATTATGAAAATTTGAAATCTAAGATATGTTTGAACATACAAGTTAATACATTAGAAGAAGCAATCAAAGAATTAGAAAAAATAGATATAAGAAAGCTTTTAAATATAAAGACTATATTAGGAGAAGAATTTGAAACAGATTTAGATGTGGATACTGGAATTGTAGCATTTATAATTAAAAGTGAGGATGACTTAGAAGAAAAAATATTAAAATTAAAATGGGAAAATAAATTTGAAGATTATACTTTAAACAGATACTTTAATTTTGGCAAAGAAATAGCTGAACTTAAATTTTTAAGAAATAATAAAAAAGCAAAAATAATTTTAAATAATAGAGATAAAACATATAAGATGGAATTTTTAGATGGTCAATATTGTTATGGAATAGTAGATTTATATGAAATAATAATGAAAGTTGATTATTATACAGCATTAAAGGAATTAATATCATTAACTGAAATATTTGTTAGTGATATAAAGGATATAGCAAGTAATTATACTTTTAATTATAGTAGAATTTGTTTTTGGGATAAATATAAATTTTATTATCCTTCAGCAGATAAATTTATTGGAAAGCATTTAAATAAGCTTAAAATATTATTAGATGAAGGAGTAAATGACTTATATAAAAACTATAAAGATGCTTCTATTTTTAGTGTTTCGTTAGAATTTTTAGCTAAAAATATAGGAATAAGTAAAAAAACCTTATCTCCTATAATAAATATATTTACGGCAATTGGGTTAATTGAAAAAATTGATGATATTAAAGAAAAGAAGACAAGTTATAATAATATAACTTATTATAGAATTCCACGTTGGACAGAAGATGTACTAAATGAAGCGAATTACTTATGTAGTAAATTTTTAGAGTTAAATGTATCTCCTACTAAAGTTACTTCTAAACATATAGCTATGGTTTTAGGAAAAGAAAATACTTTAAAAATAGTAAGAGATGATAAGGCTATAAAACTATTAGCTAAATAAATTATTTATTATATATTTTAATATATTTACATATAAGATATTAGGGGAAGTCATTAGATGAATACAAAAGAAAATTTTAATGAATTAGAGAGTGTAAAACAAGAATTTATAAATACTATAAATAGTAATTTAAGAGGAGATACATATATAAAATTAAGTGATTTTAAAAAGAACTTTAGAGATAAGTATGATAATAAGTATATAGGACAAATTTTAAATATACTAATTAAAGATAAGATGATAATTATAAAAGAATATGGTAATAAAAAAATTATAACTTTAGAAAAGTTATATAAGATAGAAAAAGAGATTATAGATTTAATAATTGAAATAAAAGCAAAGAGAAGTATAGTTGATACTAAGTGCTTAAATAAATATATAGATAAAGTAAATGATATTAAATTAAATAATGAACAAAAGGATGCTGTATTCAATGCCTTAGGACAAAATATATGTATAATAAAAGGTAAAGCAGGAACAGGAAAAACAACTATAGTAAAAACCATATTATCAATATACAAGGTTATAAATAATAGTGGAATAATAGATATAGTTTCTTTCACTGGTAAAGCTGTAAATAGAATATCTTTAGAAGATATAAAAGGAGCTCAGACGATACATAAATTTTTAAAGTTAAGTACTAATAAAAATAAAAATAAAAAGGATATATTTAAAGATACAAATTTATTGGTAATTGATGAAGCAGCTATGGTGGATTTAGAATTATTTTATAGGTTGCTAAAGAGTGTAAAAAATAATGAGAATATAAAAATTGTATTATTAGGAGATATTAATCAATTGAATCCAATAGGTTATGGAAATATATTCAAAGAGCTTGTAAAAAGTAAATTAATAAAAGTTATTAATTTAAATAAAGTTATTAGACAATCAGAAAATTCTTTAATATTAAAAAATGCAGAAAATATACTGATTAAAAAGAAAAATTGGATAAAAAATAAAAAGAATGAATTTGAATTTTATGATATTAGTGATAAAAAAGAGATAAGAAAACAAGCTGTTAATAAATTTAAAGAGTTAATGGAATGTGGATATGATATTAAAGATATAGTTATATTAAATTCTCAAAATGATGGTGAATTAGGAGTAAATGCTATAAATAGAGAATTAGTAAATGAAATAAATAATAGAGAATATAGAGATGAAAAGGGATTTGTTGTATTAGACAGAGTAATCAATATAAAAAATGATTATAAAAAGAATGTATTTAATGGTGAAGAAGGAATTGTAGTTGAAATAAATTTAAAAAATATAGTAGTAGAATTTAATAATAAAACTATAATGTATACATTTCAAGAAGCACAAGAAATGCTAAAATTAAGTTATGCTAATACTATACATAAGATGCAAGGTAGTGAATATAAAGTAGTTATTCTTTTAGTTGATGAAAAGGATAAAATGTTAAATAGAAATTTATCATATGTTGCAGTTACAAGGGCAAAAGAAAGATTTGTAGGTATTGGAAGTAGAGAGATATTTTTAAGATCTGTAGAAAAATCTGATAATAGAAGAATGTTATTAAATTACATATTAAAAGAAGATAATGAGATAATTTAATAAAAAATATAAAATGATATAACAAGCAATAAAAATAATGATTATTAAATACCTTTTTATTAATTAAGTAATATATAATATTGATTTAAATTTAATTGGGGGATAAAATGCAAGAAAACACATTTGATGAAAAAAGTATATTTAGATTATCAACTTTGTTATATAAAGATGATAATTATAATGTAAAAAAGGATACTACATTAAGAAAAATTATAGAATCTATATTTATAGATAATAAAAATGAAAAAATATCTGTAATTCAAGCTATGAAGTTTTGTGAAAGTAAATATTTTTTAACTTTGCAAAAAGAAGAAATTGAAAGAATAATTAAAAAAAACAATGATAGATTTACTATAAAATATGATAATGAAAGATTATATTTTAATTTAGAAAATAAAAGATATGAATCTATGATTAAAAATGATTATAATTATTTAGACAAATATATAAATTTATTTATAAATTTATATAAATATGATTTAGAAAAAACGAGAGATATTCTTTATAAGTTTTTATATGAAATTTTTACTACAAATCTAAATTGTTATCAGCATTGTATAAATAATAATTCTTTAAAAGAAAATATAACAGTTGATTCTTCTAAATATACTGAACAAGAAATAAAAATTATAAATGAATTTCTTGAATATGAAGATGAAGAAAAAAACAAAGCTATATTTAATTTAGTTAGCTTATCACTTGAATATTGTATGTTAACTGGAAATAATAATTTAATTAATAATAACCAATTAAGAAATAAAGAATTTTTTTTAGATACTAATATAATATATAGAGCTATAGGGGTTAACGGAGATGATAGAAAAGAGTTAACAAGGAGTTTTCTAAAAAACTGCAAAGAAAGAAAAATAAGATTAAATATATCTAAATATACTGAAGATGAATTTAATAATTCATTAGATTATTATATTAAACAAATTAAAAAATATAGAAATGCTTACAATAATTTTAATTTATATAGCAATTATGGAAAAGGTGAAGATTTATATAATAGATATTGTGAGTGGAAAAGTGGTAAAAATAATGATGATTTAAATATGTTTAAAGCGAACATTATATTAATGTATAAATCTTTAAAACAAGAATTTAATATAGATACTAACTATAGTGATTTATTAGATATGAAATCAGAAATTATTAAAAAAAATGTAGATGAGACTAAATTAGAAATATCTACTGTGAAAAGTGGAAATGGTGAATTTTCTAATGAAACTGATGCTAAAAATGTCATTTTGATAGAAGAAAAGAGAAAAAAACAAAATGTTAATACTCAAAAGTTATTAGAAATAAAATATTTTTTAATATCAACTGATTTAAAATTAAGAGAATGGGATTATGAAAGAAGAAATGGAAATCAACCAATAGTATTTCTACCTACTCAATGGTTAAGTATAATTCTAAGGTTTACAACAAGGACATCAAATGATTTTAAGAGTTTTGTGAGTTTTTTGAGTTTAAGAAATAATGAATCTTATATAGAAAAAGAAAAAATAAATGTTATATTAAATTGTATTTCTGAAATAAGTAATGATATTTCAACTCAAAACTTATTAGCGAGAGAAATAATAGAAAATGAAGCTAATGAAATATTGAAAGAAAATAATTATGATCAATTAGAAGAGTTCGTAAAAAAAGAGAGTGAAAAAATAATAGATAAAAGGTTAAAAGACAAGGATGAAGAGATAGCATTAGAAAAACATCACAAAGATGAATTAGAGAAAAAGTATAATATAAAGTTAAAAGAGAAAGAGGAAAAAATAAAGAGTCAGAATAAATTAAATGAAAAAAGAGATGAATATATAATAAATAATAATATAAAAAGAAGAATAGTTAGGAATGTTACAATTAGAATTATATGCATTATATTTATAATAGTTATTGCAATTTTACATTTATTCTTTTTGGATTGGAAATATAATTTTGTAACTAAAATTTATAGTTGGGCTAATTGTGATAGTAGAAAAACAATATTACAGATTGGTATCGATGTGATTCTTACTGGAGTTTTCATAAAATTTATTATTGATATAAAAAATTTATTATTTAATAAAGAGTCAAGTCAATATAAAAAAATAGAGCATAAAGAAAGAAACAAATATAATGAAATAATTAATATGGAATCAGAGTATAATTAATTAGAAATTAATAATATAATATAGAATTATATATAAAAAAATAACTAAAGATTAGTGTTTTTCTTTTATAAGCTAAAAGTTTATAAAAAAATTTATTGGTATAGAAGGTTAATTATTATATATGATATTTACAAAATATAAGTTAAATAAAATTAATAGTTTAAATATTTTAAGGTATTATGATAAAAATATATTTAAGTTCTTGAAAATATAAGTATTAAAAATATAAATTTAGAAGTGATAAAAATATTTTAATAAAATTATAGTAATTACATTCTATAAATATAAAATGTTTATAGAATGTAATATATAATACTATTATTGTTTTCAACTTTATATTTTTCTGATAAGAATTAATTAAATATTTTATTGAATTTGAAAAATATATATGGTATTATTGTGTTAGTATTCTGAATACATACGTTTTAGGATTAAAAAAAGGATACAACACATGTTTAATTGTGTTCTTTACTCATCAAGAAATCATGTGTATTCATCGTAGAATCAAGTGATACTAATAACATATGGAGAGATGTCCGAGTGGTCGAAGGAGCACGCCTGGAACGCGTGTGTAGGGGAAACTCTACCGTGGGTTCAAATCCCACTCTCTCCGCCAGACCGTGCTAGATGGGGAGTTAGCGGTGCCCTGTAACCTGCAATCCGCTATAGCAGGATCGAATTCCTCGGGGAGGCTTTAGCTTGTGTGGTCTGCCCTATGTAAGTGGTGTTGATGGCTGGGTCCCACGCAACGGGAGCCCATGAACCTTGTCAGGTCCGGAAGGAAGCAGCAATAAGTGGTTCCTTCCGTGTGCCGTGGATCAATCTGGCCTGAGCTAACTGCATAGGTAACGCATATAAGCTACTGTCGAAGCGAGGTGCACGGTTTTTTAATGTTATTTTGAGCATGAGAATACATATATTCAAAATAAGAATACATATATTCAGTAAATAATTAATTTAGGTTACTCTTCAATAGGATTAACAATATAGGACAAAAACAATAGGATAAGAAAGAGAGGGAGACTTGCATCCAAGAGCAAGTACCCCTCTTTTTCTTGTTTATAAATAAGTGGAGTTACAATTTTAAATGATAAATAAGTTTAGTATAAAATATAATTTAAAAAAAGCAGTCATTAAAATGACTGCTTTAATATATTTGATAAATTATTTTCTTAATAAATCAATAAATTCAAAATTTAATCCACTTTTTTCATCAATTTTTGTTTCTGAAGTGTGGATAACTTTCCATTCATCAAGGTTTATTTGTGGAAAAAATGTATCTGCATCGAAATCCTTATAAACTTTTGTTAAATAAAGTTTATTTGCAAATGGAAGAAATTCTTTATATATTTCTCCACCACCAATTATAAAGATTTCTTCATTAGAATCTTTATAATATTTAATAGCATCTTCAATATTATTGATAATAGTTACCTTATCAGAATCAACATTAAAATTTTTATCTCTAGTTAAAATTATATGTTCTCTATTTGGCAAAATTCCTGGAAGAGATTCAAAAGTTTTTCTTCCCATAAGTATTTTATGACCAGATGTTATCTCTTTAAATCTTTTTAAATCTTCAGAAATGTGCCATAAAAGAGAGTTATCTTTACCTATTGCATTATTAGATGCTGCTATTGCAACTATTATAGATAACATTAAACAGATACCTCCATTTTGATTGCAGGATGATGCTGATAATTTTCAAGTTTTATATCATCTGGTGTAAAATCATAGAAGTCTTTTATTTCAGGATTTATCCATAATTTTGGTGCATCAAATGCTTCATCTTTTCTTGATAATTGAATTTTCATTCCTTCAACTTGGTTTTCATAAATATGTGCATTATTTATAACATGAGTAAATAATCCAGGTTTTAGTCCAGTTACTTGTGCTATAAGATGAACAAGAACTGCATATTGGCTAGTGTTAAATGGAACACCTAGAGGGATATCTCCTGAACGTTGTACAAGCATGCAGTTTAATCTTCCATCAGTTACATCCCACATTGTAAGGAAGCAACATGGGTGAAGAGCACCAGTATCTAAATATGGTATTTGCCATAAATTAATCATCATTCTTCTATCTTGTGGATTATTTTTTAAAGCATCTATTAAGTTATCAATTTGATTAAATTTTTTAACAACCCAACCATATGATGTTCCTATAGTTCCATCATCCATCATCCATTCATTCCAAATCTTAACGTTTTGTTCTTGAAGTTTCTTAACGCTATTTGATTGGTCTTTATATATCCATAAAAGTTCTTTAACAGCAGTTTTAAAAGCAACAAATTTAGTTGTAAGAATAGGAAACTCTTTTTCTAAATCAAATTGCATTATTTGATGTGGAAGTTTGTATGTAGCTACTCCAGTTCTATTTTGATCGTAATATCCGTCATTTAAAATTTTTTCTACAATATCAAGATATTGCTTATCGTATAAACTCATTGAAAAAAACTCCTCTCATTTTAGTATCATATTATTTTAACATATTATTTTAATTAAAAAATGAAAACTGCAAAAATAAAAACGTTAGCTTTTTATTAAACTAACGTTATATGTAAACACATTAATATTATAAATATAATACCAAGTCCTTTATGAGCATGGATACTTTTATTAAAAATTCTAAAAATACCTGTTATAAGTATTAATAATAGGTCAATAAGGGCCAAAATACCAATAATATATCCAACTCTCCACTTAAATCCTAAATGTAAAAATATATAAGCATGAATTAATATTAAAGAAATTGATATTAATGCTATTATTATATGAAATCTTTGAAAAATTTTTGATATACTAAATAAATATTTTTTAATTTTTCCTAATATAGTATTTTCTAAAAATTCATTTTGAACTTCTGTTGGAATTACTATATTAATTTTATTTAGCCACTTATTTAATATATTTTCTCTTTTTTGATTTAGATTTTTGATTATACATCTAAGAGCAAATAAAGTAATTGCTAAGAAAAAACCTATTTCAGCTAATGTTGAAAGTGATTTTGCAAAATCTTTTAAATTTTTAGAATTAAAATTTATTAAGTAATTAGTTGAGACGGAATAATAAATAAATCCAGCTGAACATACTACAAGTATTATTCCTAATAAGAAATATATTAAATTGTTTTTTTGAATTGGAAGTAATTTTTTATTCATTAACTCACCTCAAGTCTTTTTATAAATATGTTAGCACTAAAATATTTAAATTTATTATATGTAAACTAAAATTTAAAAAAGTATTAGCTTATTTAATAAATAAAATATATTATAAATTAAAATTATTATTTAAAAGTATAGTAAAAGGGTATAATTACTATTAATGTTTATACGTAGTTTTATTAATATATTTATTGTATAATTAATTTAAGTTTAACTTTAGAAAAAGAGGTGGAAAGCCCTTGGCATATACAGCGTTATATAGAGAGTGGAGACCAAAAACATTTGAAGATGTAGTAGGTCAGGAACATATAACAACAACATTAAAAAATCAAATATTAAATGATAGAATAGCTCATGCATATCTTTTCTGTGGAACAAGAGGTACTGGTAAGACTTCTACTGCAAAAGTATTTGCAAAGGCATTAAACTGTTTAAATCTTAAAGATGGTGAGCCTTGTAATGAATGTGATATGTGTAAAAAGATAAATGAAGGGTTAGCAATTGATGTTACAGAATTAGATGCGGCTTCAAATAATGGTGTAGATAAAATTAGAGATATTATAGATGATTCTAAATATCCACCACAAGAAGCAAAGTATAAGGTTTATATAATGGATGAGGTTCATATGTTGTCAACTGGAGCCGTTAATGCATTCCTTAAAACTTTAGAGGAACCCCCATCAAATGTAATATTTATCCTTGCAACAACAGATCCTCAAAAGCTTCCAATAACAATTCTTTCAAGATGTCAAAGGTTTGATTTTAAAAGAATAAATAATTCAGAAATAACAGGAAGACTTAGAACTATAGTAGAGAATAAAGGCGTTTTTGCAGATGATAAAAGTTTAAATCTTATTGCAAGAGTGTCAGATGGTGCTATGAGAGATTCCTTAAGTATATTAGATCAAGCCATTGCTATGGGAGATGGAAATGTAGATTATGAAGAGTTAGTATCAATGCTTGGGTTAGTTACAAATGAGTATTTATTTGATTTAACTTCTGCAACTATAGAAAGAAATATAGAAAAAGCTATAACTATAATTGACAAAATAGTATTTGCAGGGAAGGATGTATTTTTATTTATAAAAGATTTAATAGCACATTATAGAAATCTTTTAATGATTAAGGTTACAAATAACCCAGAAGAAGTTCTTGACATGTCACTTGAAAATATTGCTTTAGTAAAAGAGCAAGGTGATAGAATAAGAGTTGAGGAAATAATGAGAAGCATAAGAATTCTTCAAGAAGCAGAGACAAATGCAAAAATGTCAAAGCAAGCAAGATTATATTTAGAACTTGCAATAATTAAGATATGTAAAATAGAATATGATACATCTAATGAAGTAATTCTTAGCAGAATAAATAAATTAGAAGCAGCATTAAAGTCAGGAAAAATTCAAATCGAATCAGTGAATGCTGTTAATTCAAATAATATTAGAAGTAAGCAAGTAATAGATAATAGTACATCAAAAGGTGGAAACAATATAAATAAGAAAGATTCTAATAATATATTAGTAGAGGATGAAAATCTTTCAAATGATGTAACTATTCAATTAGTTAAATCTGCTTGGAAGGATATATTAGAAGAATTTAAAAACAGGAGAGCAATGATAATTTATGCATCAATAACAACAGGAAGGCCTATTGATTGCAAAAATGGTGTAATAACTATTCAATATAATGAGCAATATTCATTCAATAAAGATAGATTAGAAAAGCCTGAAAATAATAAAGTTGTAAATGAGGTTTTCTCTGAGGTTTTAAAAAACAAAGTGAGAGTTCATTTTACTGTTATTGATGAAAACAAAGAAAATTCTGATCCGGAGAAGGTTTTAACAGATATTATAGGAACTGAGTTTTTAGATATTATTGATGAATAAAGGCTAATATTAATTGGTACATTATAAAATGAAAAAACATATTTATATATAGTAGTTATACTATTAAATACTGAGCTTATATGTATAGTAAAGTAAAAGAAAATGCTATATAATTAGATTTAGAATCTATTAATAAGGAGGATATATATATGGCAAGAGGTGGATTCCCAGGTGGTATGGGAGGAATGAATAACTTAATGAAACAAGCACAGCAAATGCAAAAGAAAATGGAGCAAATGCAAAAAGAGCTTGAAGAAAAAGAATTTGTAGCATCAGTTGGAGGCGGAGCTGTAACTGTAACTGCAAATGGTAAAAAAGATATATTATCTATTAACATAAAGCCAGAAGTAGTAGATGAAGATGACATAGAAATGTTAGAAGATTTAGTACTAAGTGCAGTAAATGAAGCATTAAGAAAAGCAGAACAAGAAACTGCAAGTCAAATGGGTAAAGTAACTGGTGGATTAAACATACCAGGATTATTCTAATTTAAAAAATATATTTAAAGCCAGCTTTCAGCTGGCTTTTTATAATTAAATAGAAAAGTTGTTAAAAGTTAAAAACTGTATTAAACTATAAGATAGTTTTACGTATAGTAATAAAAGTAAAAGTAAAATTATATAATTTTAAGGGGAGATATTTATGGAATTTTATCCAGTTGCAATAGAAAAATTAATAGAAGAATTTGCTAAATTACCTAGTATAGGTAAAAAAACAGCGCAAAGATTAACTCTTCATGTATTAAATTTACCTGAAGATGAGGTTAGGGAATTTGCTGATGCTTTAGTTAAGGCTAGAGGAACTATTAAATATTGTTCAGTTTGTGGGAATTTTACAGATTCAGATCCTTGTGCAATATGCAGTAATCCAAGTAGAGATAAGAGTACTATATGTGTAGTAGAACAGCCTAAAGATATTATGACAATGGAGAAGGTTAAAGAATATAATGGTCTTTATCATGTACTTCATGGAAATTTATCACCTATGCAAGGAAGAGGTCCTCAAGATATTAGGATAAGGGAATTAGTTTCAAGAATGAGAGAAGAAATTAAAGAAGTTATTATAGCAACAAATCCTAATATAGAAGGTGAAGCAACAGCTATGTATATAGCTAAAATACTTAAACCGTTAGATGTAAAGGTAACAAGAATTGCTGCCGGGATACCTGTTGGTGGAGATTTAGAATACGCAGATGAAGTTACACTTTCAAAAGCATTACAAGGAAGAACTCAAATATAAAAAAAGAAGGGCTCATTAGAGCCCTTAATATAGATGGGAGTTAGAAGTTTTGTTTGAGAATGAGTGAAAAGCTTCTTATGATAACAATGTATGATTATTTTAAGAATGTGTTACTTAAAATTTAAAATTAGTTTCTTATTTATGTATTAATATTATAAAATTTGTCCATTATTATGAATAATAGAAATTAATAATAGAATAGTTATAAATAGAAAAAAACTTATGTATATATAAAATAAGATTTAAAATAAAGAAGGTGAGATTATGGATATTGAATTAATTATCTATGGAATAATAGGAATTATAATATTATATGTTCTTTTAAAATTATTAAAATGGCCAATTAAGTTACTATTAAATGGGATATGTGGAGTAATATTGTTGTATATTATTAATTTAATAGGAGTAAACTTTGGTATACATATTGGGATTAATATTATAACTGCACTTATTGCTGGAATATTTGGAATACCAGGAGTTATAGCTATAATATTATTTCAGATGTTTTTATAAAAATAAGTCATTTATCAATAATAATTTGATAAATGACTTATTTTTATATAATGAAATATAAACTATCTAAATATATCTAATTCTAATTTATCTGTTATATCTTTAAGCAATTTTATGCTAGCAATACTATTTCCGTATTTATCAAGAGCAGGACTGAATAAACCTATACCACATTTACTAGGAACTGATGATATAATACCACCACCAACACCACTTTTTGAAGGAACACCAACATGAACAGAAAATGTTCCAGATTCATCGTATAACCCACAAGTAGTCATTAATGATTTAACAACAGTAGCTGTTTCTATTGAAAATAATCTTTCATTATTCCAAGGCATAACACCTTCATTTGCAAGTACTGCACCCATTCTAGCTAAGCCTTTTGCAGTTACAAGCATAGAACATTGTCTAAAGTAAGAATCTAATATATCAGGTATATCACCTTTAATCATATTATTTCCTTTCATATAATAAGCAAGAGATCTATTAACATCCCCAGTAGCTTTTTCAGATAAATAAATTTCAGTATTTAATTCAATTTCATCATCATCCATTATTTTTTTAAAGAAATCTAATATTCTCCTTGATCTTTCTTCTGAATTTTTACCTTTAATAAGAGAATTTACTTTAATTGCGCCAGCGTTTATAAATGGATTAGTTGGTTTATTTCTATGATTTATTTGCATATTCATAATAGAATTGAATGCAAACCCAGTTGGTTCTGTACCAACTTCATTAAATACATTTTCAATTCCGTTATCCAATATAGCAAGTATTAAGGCTGGAACCTTAGAAATACTTTCTATTGCAAATCTTACTTCACATTCACCTGCTGAATATTCTCTATTATTTTCTAGATTATAGATTGAAATACCTAGTTGATTAGGATTAACTTCTGCAAGAGCTGGTATATATGTAGCGACATGTCCATCTTCAATATATATTTTATTTTTTTCTATTAAGTAGTTTAAGTTTACTTTATTTATATTCATAAATTCACCTCATTTTTAATTTATTTTCGTCTATTATTTGGCGTATAGCTAAAGCATATCACTGTAAAATTATCTATTCAATTAACTTAAAATGAATATTTATATGGTTATTTAAAATAAAGTAAACGAATGATTTATAAATAATTAATTTTTAAATATTTAAAACCTAATTAATTTAAGCATGATTTGTTTTTATATATAGCAATTAAGAATTTGTTAAGAATTTAATAAGAAATAATAATGTTTTATATTAAGAAGTTACATTTATAATTTTATTATAGAAAAGTTAGGGAGGTTACTAAATGAATGTTTTAGAGGTTAAAAATCTTAAAAAAGTAATCGGAAGACGTGAAATAATAAAAAATTTAAATTTTGAGGTAAAAGAGGGAGAAATATATGGTTTCTTAGGTCCAAATGGAGCTGGTAAAACAACAACTATAAGAATGTTAGTAGGACTTATAAAACCTACTTCTGGAGAAGTTAAAATATGTGGAGAAGATTTATTTAAAAATAAAGAAAAAGCTTTAAAAGATGTTGGAGCAGTTGTTGAAAATCCTGAACTTTATAAATATCTTTCAGGAAGAGAAAACTTAATGCAAATTGCAAGAATAAGAAATGTAAAAAAAGAAGAAGTTAATGAGCTTATAAAACTTGTTGGGTTAGAACATAGGATTAATGATAAAGTTAAAAAATATTCTTTAGGAATGAAACAAAGACTTGGGCTTGCAGCAGCGCTTATAGGAAATCCAAGGTTATTAATATTAGATGAACCTACAAATGGATTAGACCCATCAGGAATTATAGATTTTAGAGAAATAGTAAAAAAAGCAGCAAGAGAAAGAGGTATGGCTGTATTTATATCCTCTCATATATTAAGTGAGGTTCAACAATTATGTGATACTGTTGCATTTATAAATGATGGGGTCATAAAAGCTGTTGAAAATATGGAGGATGCAGTAACTGGAACAGAAAAAGAGAGTATAACATTAATTATTAATAATGATCAAAATAAAGTTTGTGAAATACTTTCAAGACAACCTTTTGTAATAACTTCAACTATATTAGATTCTAGAATAAATGTTGTTATACACTCAGGAACAACTCCTGAGCTTATTAAAACATTAGTTAATGAAAAAATATCGATAGAAGAAGTTTATAAAAATAGGGAAGGTTTAGAGCAAAGATATATGGAACTTGTTGAAGGAGGTATAAGATAATGTTATTTACCTTAATTAAGAATGAGTTAATTAAAATACTTAAAAGAGGAAAAACTTGGGTTGTATTTGGATTATTTTGCTTAGCAATGATTGGATTAGTTACTGTTCATAAGATAAGTGCAAATGATATGGAACACTGGAGATCTCCTCAAGGTCAAATAGAAATGATAGATAATAATTTAAAATGGCAAAAGGAGGAACTTAAAAATTCAACAAATAGTTTAAATGAACTTAAATCTAAAAATGAAAGTAAAGATGTTATAAAATCACAAGAAGAACATATTTTATATCTTAAAGGTGAAATTAAAAGATTAGAAGATGATAGAAAACTTCAGGAACAATTATTAAGTGGTGAGAAAACAATTGATTGGAGAGATTCATTAAGGTCTGATATAAAAGAACTAAAAAATAGCATAAATAGTATGGAACTACATGAAGAAAATAAGGCACATATAGAAGATTTAAAAAGAGAAATAGAAAAAAAGCAATATTTTTTAGATAACAATATTAAACCAATAGAACAATGGGAGTTTTATCCTGGCAATTTAGCTATTCAAGGAATGATGATATTAGGAATGGTTATATTAGTTTCTGGTATAGCTGTATTTATGAGTGATATAGTTTCAGGAGAATTTACTCCAGCAACAGTTAAATTTTTATTGGTTCAACCTATATCAAGAGCAAAAGTTATATTATCAAAATTTATAGCGGTAATAATAACTGTTGTTTCAATGATATGTGGTGTAGAACTTGCAACGTTTGGAATTGTTGGTGCAATTACAGGATTTGCTGATTTAAAAATGCCGGTTCAACTTGGCGTTAAATACCAAATAAATCAAGAAGTATTCTTAAGAGATGGATTTAAGCAGTTAGAGAAAGTTATAGGTTCAGGATATCAATCAACTATGGGAGATTTTGTTCTTAAGAGTTTCTTATTGCAAGTTTTATTTATAATAACTTGTTGTGCATTTATATTTATGATATCAGCTATATTTAAGAGTAGTATGATAACAATGGCAGTTTCAGTAATTATATCAGTTTCAGCAACTGTATTGCCTATGGTAAGTGAAAAATTTTCTGAAATTGCACAATATATTTTCTTAAATTATGGCAATACTCCAAGTATTATAAGTGGAGATATAGCATTTAATTATCATAGTAATATATATTTTACACCTAAGTTAGGAATAATAATAATGATAATAACAATTGTTATTTCTTATATTGTATCTCACATTGTATTTAGTAGAAGAGATATGTTGATGTAACTATGAAAAGAACAAGGTCAAAAAAAACCTTGTTCTATATTACGTTTACATTTTTTTTTAGTATTTACATATTTAATTAAAAAATATATAATAAATTCTGCTAATTTATTAACGATGTGAATTGAATTAAAAAGGAGATGATTAAATGCTTAAAATTATGAGAGCACCTTCAAGATACGTTCAAGGTGAAAATGCAATTTTAGAATTAAAAAATCATGTAGAAACATTAGGAAAATCTTTTCTTATTGTAGCTGATTCATTTGTTATGAATATGATGAAAGAAACTATTGAAAAGTGTTTTGAAAATAGTGAAAAAAATATTTTCTTTGAACTTTTTAATGGTCAAAGTACTAAGAAAGAAATTGAAAGACTACAAGATGTTATAAAAAGCAATAATTGTGATGCAATAATAGGTATCGGAGGAGGAAAAACTTTTGATACTGTTAAAGCAGTTGGACATTTTGAAGAAATACCAGTTGTTATAATACCAACAATAGCAGCAACAGATTCTCCTTGTACTGCACTTTCAGTTGTGTACAAAGAAGATGGCGAATTTAGTCAATATTTATTCTATCCAAAGAATCCAGATCTTGTATTAGTTGATAGTAAAATTATCTCTAAGGCTCCAGTTAGATTTTTCGTTGCAGGAATGGGAGATGCACTTGCAACTTTCTTTGAAGCAAGAACTTGTTTAAATGCTAAGTCACCTAACCTTGTTTCAGGTGCAGTATCTCAAGCAGGTTATGCACTTGCAAAACTTTGTTATGAAATATTATTAGATTATGGATTAAAAGCTAAATTAGCTGTTGAAAATTCAGTATCTACTCCTGCTGTTGAAAAAGTTTTAGAAGCATCAACTTATTTAAGTGGAGTTGGAGCAGAAAATGGTGGTCTTGCTGCAGCACACTCAATATATAATGGATTTACAGTTCTTGAAGAATGTGAAAAGTATATGCACGGAGAAATAGTTGCATTTGGTACATTAGTACAATTAATATTAGAAGATAGACCTATGGAAGAAATAGAAGAGGTTATAAACTTCTGTTTAGATGTAAATCTTCCAATAACTCTTAAGCAAATTGGATTAAAAGAAGTTAATAAAGATGACATAATGAAAGTTGCAGTTGCAGCTTGTGCTGAAGGTGAAACTATACATAATACTCTAGGTGGAGTTAAAGTTGAAGAAGTATTTAATGCTATACTTACAGCTAACTCATTAGGAGAACAATACATATAAAAATTTATAACATAAATAAAAATAACGTAGAAATTTAATTTCTACGTTATTTTTATTTATGTTAAATTTATATGTTTTAATTTAAAAATAAAGTTATAATTAATAGTATAAATTATTTATAATATAATTTATTTAAATATAATATAAATTTAAATTTAAAATATAGGGGGAATATTTAATGGCAGCAGGAGTTGGAGTTAATTGTTTAGAATGTCCGGAAAAAAAGAATGGTAATTGCAAAGGAAATGACTTACAATGTGTGTGTTTTAAATGTCCAAGAAAGTTAAGTGAATGTATAATAACAAAGTATTGTAGGGAAACTGAATCTGTACTGTACTTTAATGAAGAATATTAAAATAAGGAGATTTTGGGGCAATGAGAGAAGAAAAATTAAAAGAATTAAAAGAGTATATTAAAAATATACAAAAAACAATAGGGGCTTTAGAGATTATTTATTGGGATATGCAAACTAAAATGCCTAAGAAGGCCATAGAGCAAAGATCAGAGATAATTGAACATTTATCAGGTGAAGTATTTAAAATGACAACATCAGATAATATGGAAAAGTTATTAAGCTATTTTGATAAAAATGTGGAAGGCTTAAATGAAATTGATAAGGCTATAATTAAAAATGCAAGAAAAGAGTATAATGAAACAAAGAAGATTCCGGAAGATAGATATAGAAAATTTGTGGTGGCTCAAGCACTTTCTCAAAATGCATGGGAAGAAGCTAAAGAAAAGAAGGATTTTGAAATATTTAAACCACATTTAAAGAATATAATAGATTTTCAAAAAGAATTTATAGAGTATTTAGGATACAAAGATAATAAGTATGATACGTTATTAAATAAATATGAAGAAGGTTTAACTGTTAATAAACTTGATAAAGTTTTTGGAGAACTTAAAGAAGGAATATTAAATATACTTGAAAAAATAAATTCTAGTGGAAAGATAATAGATAAAAGTTTTTTATTAGGGGAATTTAATAAAAATTCTCAAGAAAAGATATCAAAGTTTATATTAAATAAGATGGGATATGATTTTGAAGCTGGAAGATTAGATGAAAGTATGCATCCTTTTACAACTAGCTTTGGGAACAAGGATGTAAGAATAACAACAAATTATAATATACCTGATTTTACATCAGCATTATTTAGTTGTATACATGAAGGTGGTCATGGAATATATGATCAAGATATTCCAGATGAATTTCAAAAAACAGGATTAGATACAGCTCTTTCAATGAGTATTCATGAATCACAATCAAGATTTTATGAAAATATTATAGGAAGAAGTAAGGAATTTTGGGAGTACTTTTTACCGTTTGTAAAATATGAGTTTGAACAATTTAAAGATATAAGTTTAGATAAATTTTATGAAGCTATAAATTATGTAAAGCCTTCTCTTATAAGAACAGAAGCAGATGAATTAACATATAGTCTGCATATAATAATAAGATATGAAATTGAGAAGGCGCTTATAAATGGAAATCTAGATATAGATGATGTAAAAGAAGAATGGAATAAAAAATACAAAGAGTACTTAGGAGTAGAACCATCAAATGATAGTGAAGGAATATTACAAGATGTTCATTGGTCAGATGGTTCATTTGGATATTTTCCAAGTTATGCATTAGGGAATTTGTATGGAGCTCAAATATTAGAAGTTATGAAAAAAGATTATAAATCTATGTATGATGATATAAGAATGGGAAACTTATATGGAATTCATAATTGGTTAAATGAGAATATTCATAAGTATGCTAGTTTATATTCACCTAGTGAAATAATATTAAAAGTTAGTGGAGAAGAATTAAATCCTAAATATTTTATAAAATATTTAGAAAATAAGTATTTAGAAATATATAAATAAATAAGTTAAAACTTAAAGCAGTATTTTGTAAAAATAAAAAATACTGCTTTATTTTTGTTTAAATTACAGTAAATTAATAAATTATATAAAAAAATATTCAATTTAACTTAACAAAATATAAACAAGTAAACAAATTAGTAAGAAAGTTATAGAATATGTGTATATAAATTGATAAAAGTAACAAATTTTAATAATTAGTAATTAATTGCATAAAAAAAGTTTTTACAGACCTTTTTGAAAACGATTAAAATGGCTTGCTTATTGGGTTTTTAAAATTAATAAATATACAATATGATGGTGAAAATGAGGAAAATGGCTAATTCTCAAGGTTTTCTAGACTTATCAAAATGATATTAGTATATATACTATGAAATACTTATTAATATTAAGTTATCAAATAATAATTTAGTTAAATTACTTATAATAATAATTTTTAGGATTTTGTGGCGTATTATAATGAAATTTAAATTTTGAATTAAATACTATAGTTGCTATACTTTGTGTAAAAGCTGAATTAATTTTTAAGCTTGTCGACAAATTTAAGAATATTAGTTCATTGAAAAATAAATATTGAAGGAGCGTAAAATTATGGATAATGGATCAGTAGAAAGTAAAAAAAGTTTAACTTTATTTGGATTCTTCGCAATAACAGCATCCATGGTAATGACAGTATATGAATATCCAACATTCGCAACTTCAGGTTTTCATCTAGTATTTTTCTTATTACTAGGCGGATTTTTATGGTTCTTACCAGTAGCTTTATGCGCAGCAGAAATGGCTACAGTTGATGGTTGGCAAGAAGGTGGAATATTTGCATGGGTAGGAAATACATTAGGTGAAAGATTTGGATTTGCAGCAATATTCTTTCAATGGTTTCAAATAACTGTTGGATTTGTAACAATGATTTATTTTATATTAGGGGCGCTATCATATGTATTTGATTTTCCAGCACTTAATACTAATCCAATTATAAAATTTATAGGTGTTTTAGTAATATTTT
>NZ_JAUNLM010000074.1 GCF_030532265.1 Clostridium sp.
ATATTAAAGCTGCACATAATGCTAGTAAAAATAATAAGTATACCCACCATTTCATTAGCTATTACCTCGGATAACATTTGTATGTTAATATCCATCTTGCTTCTAAAACAACACCTTTTCCTGGCTTGTTAGCATTGTAATCAACTGTATCAGCTACAGAGTAAGCCCATGCGGCCGTCAATCCATTCGGTATAGCACCTACCCCACCAAAAACTGCCCCTGCTATAACTGCGGCACCCGCATTTGCATGTGCAGACATTCTTACATCATAAGCATAATCTCTTGCAGCAGCATCAGTATAAAATATATGTTTTCTACCCCACCAATATGTTTCCGAACGCATATTTGAACTTCTAGTCGAATAAGTTTGAGTAGATAAATCAATAATTTGTCCGCTATCATTAATCATAATTTGATTATTATATGAAAGTTCATTTAAACTTTCTAATCTAGTTTCTAACAATTCTAGATATTGCTTGATGTTATTACCATTCAATTCTTCTCTATATAATTCTATATCATAACTAATTCTTTTCTCTAACTGCTTTGCGTTAACTAGATGAAACTCCCCATTTTCACATACAACGTACTTATCTGTTAGTTCTATTAAATTAGGCTTTTCATATGATTGTGCATATACAGTTGTGTTTGAAATCACACCTAACATCATAAACAAAGCTAATGCCAACATTAACATTCTTTTTTTCATAAAAATTCCTCCCATATAGTTTACTCTTACATTTTAAAAATTCTCTTTTTAAAATCAATTCAATCTCCATTCTTATACATCTTCGGATTAATTATTTGCATAATTAAGGCCTTCTTTAATAGATTAGCTATTATATTCTTATTTTATACTCTTAATTCTTTTTTCACACGAGTAAATACTGCAAAGTTTACAAAAAAAATTGGAGATAGGATTTACTAATCTCCAAATAAGTTTTTATCATATGAATATTACATAACTGGATCTATATATCCTAGCTCCATCGCCTTATTGTAAGCTTCGACAATATTATTAGCTCTTAGTTTATCGTAAATATTTGAAATATGGTTATAAAGAGTCCTTTCACTTATAAAAAGTTTACTAGCAATGTTCTTTTTACTTTCACCTTTTATTAGCTCTTTTAATACTTCTATCTCTCGTTTAGTTAGTGGATCAGTAATGTATTTGTCTATTTTCTTATAGTTGCCATTATATACATTTTTTATTCTTTCTAAAAGTTCCTCAATTTCTACAGACTTATTTATAAAATCTCTTACTCCTAACTTAAAAGCCATATCCTTATAATTATCTAAATCATAAGATGTTAAAACTATTATATTTTGTTTCTTGTTTTTATTTAAAATTTCTTCTATTAAATCAAGACCTGTTTTACTGTCTTTTAAATTTATATCGATCAAAAGAATATCATATTCTCGTTTTCTAATTATTTTTAAAAAGCTCTCAAAATTTGAAACATAATCACATCTACAAATATCTTCTTGCTCTTCTAAAAGCAGTTTTATAGACTCGCCAAATATTTTATGATCATCTATTAAAAGAATTTTCATCTGTTTCCACCTCCAAAACTACTTTAGTTGAGAGTACATCTCCATTGATCTCATATGATATATCGCCTGAATTAGAGTCTATTAAAAGATTAAGCAAAAGCACTCCTCTTTTAGACTCTTTAATACTTTTATAATCATCAAGACTTACTCCATCACTGTTCATTTCTATTACTATAAAATTTTCTTTTCTATACAATTTATAGTTTAAATATTTTGCGTTCGAGTGTTTGAATACATTATTTATTAATTCTTTTGAAATTACTGAGATTAATTTTATATACTTTTTATACTTGCCTGTTAGCAAATTGCTATCAATTATTTTCTCAATTTTAATATTTTTATTTACATATAATGAAGATACATTGTCAAATATAGCTGCTATTGATGTTTGTAGGTTTGCTTTTTCAAATAAGTTTGACTGATAAAATTTCATTATATTTCTTGCTTTATTTTCAAGCTTACTTAAAATTTCTTTTACATATGAAATATCTGGATCTTTTACAGATAGATAATTTTTGCTGGCAAATATATCTTGTATAATATCGTCATGTATAATTCTTGCAAATTCATCTCTTTCATTTGCCATATAATCTGATAAATAATACAACCTATAAGTTTTTTCATAAGTATCCTCTTTTTCTTTTAAAAATAGAACAAAGAAGCTTTCTATCGCAAGAAATATGAGCTGGTAAAAAATATTTATCATAAAGGAGTATATATTAAATAGGTATATTATCAATATGCTTACAAGTAGAAAAAAAATAGTAAATATATTCGTTGCTTTTTTAGAAATAGGTAATATGTTAATTTTACTTGCATTTGAATAATTCATATAAGTTTTTGCATAAACAATTGTCGAAACAAGACTTATTAGTCCAAATATAATTTTGTATTTTATGAAGTTTCCTAAAATTATAGCAAGGGGAAATAAAGATATAAATGTAAATACATTTGAAATCCACAATGGTATTTTTTTATTTGAAATTTCTGTATATATAAAAAAATAAAGAGTCATAAATAACATTATAGAAACTCCATTTAAAACAGGGACTTCTTTAATAATATTTCCAGTCTTATAAAGAAATCCCCAATATAAAATTATACATAAGTGAACAAAAGTAATTTTTAATAATCTTTTATACATAATTTAATAATAGCTAACTACAATCCTTTCTTTATTAATATTTATACCCAATAATATAATTATTGATGCCAGTATAAAAAACTTGCTTACCAAATATAATTCCAAGACATTTGTAAAATTATATACTAAGGTAGAAGTTATCACAAGGGCTAAAGATAGTCCTATCAAACGAATTTGGAGAGAATTAATTTTATTCATGTTTCTAGTATAAAGAATGATTAAAACAATTATTACTGTGTAAAGAAAACTTGATAACATCAAATTTAAACCAATAATCATGTTTAAATCAAGTTTCAATAGATTTAAAATTAAACTCGGAAGAACTATTATCAAAGTTGCTAAGTATATACTGAACAAATATTTGGCTAGAATTTTTTTAATAGAAAGTCCATTTGCAAGTAAAAATTCAAGCTTTTTGCTAATCTTATCTTCTACCAAGGTATTTTTAGACAATTCTACTCCAAACATTACAAAAATTATTAATATACCATCAATTTTAACTATATCTATGATTTTGTTTATTTCTTGGCTCCCTCCATCACCAAAAAACAAAGCCATAAAAGAGCACATTAGTGCCATAAAAGACATTAATAAGGCATTTTTATCTAAAAGCTTACTTAAATCGTTAATGACTAACTTCATGACCATGACCCTTCTTTATTAATTACAGATTCATTGTTAATCTTAGATAAATCCTTCATAGAACAAATTGCAAATGCTAACGCTAATCCTATATTTATTCCTAATATGATATAAATAAGGTTTAGATTATATTTTTCTATTAATGATAGAATCTTCTCTGAAAATGTGCCTATCATGTAAATTAAAATTGTTGTTCCAAAGAAAACTATATTTTTGAAAAACTTAAAGTTTTTTTGGGATAAACTTATAATATTAAAAAATAGTATTTCAAAATACGTCATAGCAATCATTGTAACAAATATACCCACAATCCACTTAAATTCAATTTGTAAATCTATTAGGACATAAGATAGAAAAAATAATGTAAATGGAACGATAGAGGATAGTCTCCACATTTCTATTGCATAGGATTTAATCAATTCTTTTATATTTATTCCTGATGCCAAGATAAATTCTATACGTCTATTTAGTTTATCCTTGACTGTTAAATTGACAACCATAGAATTAGACATAATTAGGGAAATTCCAAGCATTAGTACGTATAACATTAATACAATATAATCATTTCCTCTAGAATCAAACATCCCATTATATAATAAAAAAATAAAGCCAAGAGAAATCAAAGTAAATAATAATAAATTTAAAATAAAATCCTTGTCTTTACTTAAATAGTACCTACAGGCTCTATTAATATTCATCTTATTTTTCATTTTGTACCTTCCTCTATAAATAAATCTTCTAAGCTTTCTCCTTCAATTTCATCTATATTCTTCGTAAAAAGTAGATCTCCTGATTTTATCATTGATACTTTATCGGCGATCTTTTCAATCTCTGACAGATCATGACTAGTAATTACTATAGTCTTACCTTCATCCTTTAATAATTTTATGAGTTTTCTTATCTCAACTCTTGATATTGGATCTACTCCACTTGTTACCTCATCTAAAAATATTATCTCTCTATTCATCATTACAATAATTAATAAAGATAATTTCCTCTTCATGCCTTTAGAATAGGTTGAAACATCTCTATTCAAATCCTTTGTAATATCTAGCAAATCAGAATATTTTTGATAGTTATCTAGACTATACCCAAAATATAAACCATATACTTTAATATTTTCTAGCCCTGTCTTATCTTCGTATAAATAGTCATTTTCAAGTAACATTGCATGACTTCCATTAATATTTGCCTCTCCCTTATCTTCATCATAAAGATCTGTAAGTATTCTAAGCAGAGTTGTCTTACCAGATCCATTTGGACCGACAAGAGCATGTACTGTATTAGCTTCGATTTTCAAAGAAAAATTGTTAAAAAGCTTCTTGTTTTTAAAATTCTTGCTCATATTTTTGACTTCAATTACATTCATATTAAAAGCCTCCTGAAATCATCATTTAATTTATTTTTAAACCAAGCACAATTTTCTACTCCTATTTCCTTTGCTCCAATAATCCCCCTAATGATACATTCACTACAAAAATATTTCTTCTCACAATTTTCGCATTCAATATTTACATAACTTGGGGCTTCAATGTTTCTTATTATATCTAATATTTTATAATTTTCTGTATATAGCTTACCGATATCAGTATTAAATACATTGCCAAAGCTTTTTATAAGTGTTTGATCATCCATAGCACAAAATTTAATATCTCCCTCTGGAGTAATAGATGGATTTCTTGTAAATGCTCCACAATTTTTAACGTTTGGATCTCCATCCTTTACTTGATATAGAAAACCATATCCATATTTATTATTTATTTTTGAAATAACTCCGTTCAAATTTTCAGCGTCTTCTTTTGTTTTTAATAAAAGATTATTATCATCTCTTAATGTAGCTCTTCCCATCGGTATAATTGAGGATAATCCATAAGTCTCTATTCCATTTTCATGAATCCAATCTGCAATATTTTCTAATTGATCTATATTTTTTGGTGTTATCATAGTTACAATTCTCATGTATATCCCCATTTTATGAATTCTAATTATATTGCTTTTTATAATATTCGAAATATTCTTTATTTTAGAACCCATAAACCAATTAATATATTCATCATTATCTCCATGCAAATCTATCTGTACTACAGTTCTATCCCTATTCTTATATATTTTCTCAAACAATTCCTCATCCCAGTTTGTTCCATTTGATAAAATGCTTACTAGATGATAATTTAAAGAATATGCCTTATCTAGAATATCAATAAATCTTGAATGACAGGTAACTTCTCCACCGGTAAACTCCACTACTCTAGTGCCTGATTTTCTTGCATCTTCTAATATTTTAAATATCGATTCTGTATTATCATTAAATTTTTTCTTGCATGAATATTCACCATAACAATGTAAACACTTTACATTACAAGTATGTGTTATTTCAATAGATATTGCAGATGGATATTGTGTTTTTCCGTTCCCTAAAACTCTTATTTCCTTATATTTTGGGTTTTCTAATCTCTCAATAATAATTCCATAACCTGACATTAAAGAATTTAAAAATTCACCTAAGTTATTCTTTGCTTCATCTATTAAATTAAGATTGTCATTGCACATCTTTTTGGCAATTTCATCAAATGTATGATGCCCATCTAAACAAAGAATTATATTAGTTGCATCATCATTTATCCAATAAAGAGATTCACCCATTTTTTCATATCTATTTTCAACCACTAAAATGTTAGCATTCTTTTGTTTTTCTATTGCTTTTATATTTATAGCCTTTAAATACACCTTTATATATCCTCCGAATTAAAACTACACTATAGCCAAAATTTTTATTTGGCTATAGATGTATCAAAAGTTATTACTAGTCTCAAAAAAATTGACCAAATATCTATAAAAAACCAATTATAGCTATTTTAAAATCTGCCATATTTCTATTTGAGACTAGTTAAAGTAACTTTTTGCTTTCATTCTTGTACTACAAGAATATTCCCCTCTCTTCTATCTAGAAGAATCCTACAAATCCTGCTACTCCTGCACCTGCTGCTGGTGTAGGTCCGCAGAACATGCATGCTGTACATCCAGCACATAGTTTACAACCATTGCCCATTGCTATAATTTCAGGTTTCATGTTTTCACCTCCTTGTATTTTTATTTTATTTTATTTCATACATAATTTTATTACATGAGTAAATACTGCAAACTTAAGCAAAATTAATGCAGTCCGAAGACCGCCGATAATTATCTCTCTTCAACGTTGCTATGTTCTTTCTCATCTTATTAGTTTTATCATTAGTATTACAGCTAAATCATCAAAAGTTAGGAATTTAAAAAATATACACTATCAAAACAAACGGCTAGTTCAATTATTAAACTAAAATAACAAGGAATTAATTATATTAAAGGGCTTGAAGATCTAATAAAAAAATTTAGTGATAGTAGACAAGAATTATTAGATTAAATAAAGTAAATTAGAACTGAAAAGAAAAGTTTGTTACAAGATATGAAAAAAATAAATACAACATTAGAAACCCTGAAAATGAGCA
>NZ_JAUNLM010000075.1 GCF_030532265.1 Clostridium sp.
ATTTTAGAATTTTCTTTACATATTAATTGTTGTTCTGCTTACTTCTTGCAAAGCTAAAAAAGAGGTGTTAATTGTGAAAATATTTGAATTTTTGAAATGGAAAAATATCGATATATACAGAGCATTTAAAAATAGACATGAAGAGAAAATACATTTATACGGTATTTTTGGATTCTTCGGACTTCCAGGTTTTGGTAAAACTATGGCTATGAGTGAAGAACTTTTGAGATTAAGAGAGAAATATGGGGATAGAATTTATATATTTACTAATTATGGGTTTAAATTTGAAGATGCACCATTCACACATTGGAAGATGCTTTTGGAAGAGTATGACAAACCGTGCGTTTTCGCATGGGATGAGGTGCAGAATGAATTTAATTCTAGGGATTATAGTAATTTTCCTGTTGAGTTATTAACCCTTCTTACTCAAAATAGAAAAGGTCATGGAAAGAGAATCTATTATACTGCTCAAAAGTATAATCGTGTTGATAAAGTATTTAGAGAACTTAGTTTTTTGGTTGGGGAATGTAAAACTTTAATGGGGCGTTATACTAGAGTTAGATGGTTTGATACTGAAGACTATGAAATGCTTTTAAGCACTCCTGACGTTAATAAAAGAATTAAAATAAAACCACGTAAAAAATATTCTTTTATACAAAGTGATTTTATAAGAGATTCGTATGATTCTTATAAAATGCTTGAAACTGCTAAGAATAGAGATTATATTAATAAAAGAGATATAAAGATAGAAGAAGTTCAAAGAATTTTATGATGTATATACAAAATGTATATACATTTTTTTTAATCTATGGTATACTATTCATGAGGTGATTAAATGTTTGTTAGAGATATAAAAGATAAAATTATTAATATTAGAGTTACGCAAACGCAAAAGGAAGCTTTAGAAGAACTTGCAAAGAGTAAAGGTTATAAAAATATTAGTGCTATGACCATGAAATTATGGGAAAAAGAATTTAATAAAAAATAGATAGTTTTCTTCTATCTTTATATTTTAAAAAAGGAGATGTTTTATTTGAATTTTAAATTTATGCTTAAATTTATTTTTTTAATTTTATTTTTGTTTTTTATAATTTTTATTTCTTGTTCTTTTGTTATTGAAGTTTTAAGGAGAGTGTTTTTATGATTGTTTTAAAAATGGCTGAAATGATGAGAGATAATTTGTATCTTTTTATTTTATGTGGTGTTGGATGTATTTTTAATTTGATTATTTTATTTCTTATATTTTTTGATAGTTTTGATTTTTGATTTTTTTTAAGGGGGTGAAATTTTGAGTTTTATTAGTCCTGTCGCCCAACTTGATTATGGCGACACAACTGACACAAAAAATGAAAAGCAAAATATTAACTATAGTCGAACTGACGGTAAGGTTATTATTAGAGGTGAAAATGTTATATTTCAATTTTTTTCTAGTCCTAGATTTAGAAAACCTAGTCGTGAACGTCTGATTTTTGATAGTGAAGAAGATAAAAAACATCATATAGCAAGTTTACTTGCTAAAAAGTATTTAGATTTTAATTTAGATAATGACGGTAATATTATGTATGATATGGACGAATATCAAGAGTGTTTACAGTATGCTTCTTCTATTATTGAAAGTAATAAGAAAAAAAATAGAGAAAATTCTATAAGGAGAAGTAAAAATAAAGTTATAGAATATGCTATGTGTAATCCACAATTGAAATATTTTCTTACTTTGACTTATAGGGAAAATATGTGTGATTATGATGTTGCTTATAATGATTTTAGAAGATTTAGAAATAGAATTAATATGATGATGAAAAGAAAGTTTGGTAAAAAATTTGAGTTTGTATGTATTTTTGAACGCCAAAAGCGTGGTGCTTGGCATATGCATATGCTTTGTAATTTAGATTATAAAGATTTTTGTGATTTTGAAGTTTGTGAATGGAATGTTGGAATTGGTAAATGTTCTAAAAAAACTGATGATAGAAAAAAAGTTGAAAATATTTTAAATTCTATCATATGGGATAAAGGTTTTATTGATTATAGAGAATTGTATGATAGTCAAGGTTCTGCTTTTTATATAAGTAAGTATATGACTAAGGAAACTGATTTGTTGCAGCAAGAAGATAAAGTAAAGAAGAGATATTTGGTAAGTGTTGGATTAAAAAAAGAGATAGTTAAAGAATTTAGTATAGATAGTGATGATTTGTGTGTAGAAAATGAAAAAAAAATAACGCCGTGTGAGGCGTTTAATCTTTTAGATAGTTTAAAAAAACAAACAGAGAATTTTGATAGCTCTGATAATTATTATTATTTTTCTGAAAGTTTATATGATGATTATATATCACCTGTTGAGAAAGTGCAAGGTGTTAATAGGAAGGTTAAAGAGATTAAATTTTATAAGAATGTTAATTTTAAATGATTTTTGGGGGTTTTGTTATGAATTATGAGTTACTTTTAAGAGATAAATTAATGAGAAAGATAAATTTTCAAATTTGGAAAATGAATGTTTTAAAAGAATATGAAGATATTTCTATTGTTATAGATAGCTCTTTGAGAGAAGTTTTTTTAAATAATGTTGATTATTATTTTTCTGAAATAAAAAAACAAGTTTCTTATTCTTATATTGATTATGAAATTTTTAACGATTTGGCATTGAGATGTATTTTGCTTATAAAATTCTTTTATTAATTTTGTAATTATTAACAGTTATTCTTGTTGATGTTTTTTATGTTTTTAATTTTTATGTATGTTTTTTGAAAATTTTATAATAATGTTTTAATTTAGAAAATTTTTCTTGAACTTTGTTAACATAATGTATATACTTTATGTAAGCACTAAAATTTTTTGATATTTATAATTTTGTTTTTTATTTAAAAAAAGTTGGAGGTATTTATTATGTTAAATTTTGAAAGAGAAGTTATTATCACTGGTATTGAGAGAAAGACTAATACTGAAAAGGGTACTAGTTATATTCTTATTCATGTGCTAGGAGATGAAGGGGTTACTGTATCTCCTATTTATAAGGGTGATGAAAACAAGGTATTTGATGTTAAAAAAATGGAAAAGTATCATTGTTCTTTTAGTTTTGTAAGTGGTAAATTCCCTCGTTTAGAAATTTTAGATATTAAAGTAAAATAGTATGAATGATGAATTAATTAACCAATTTATTCAGAATCAATTGAAACTTATTGATTTACAGACTAAAGAACTTGATGAACTTAAAACTGTTAATAGTAATTTAGATAGTCTTAAAAAGTCTATTATTGTTACTCCTGAACAAAAAAAAGAGTTGGATAAAAGGGAATCCGACTTGCAAAAACAGACAGAAAAACGCTTTTCTGATTTGAAAGAGTTAATTAGTTCTCTTGATAACAAAAAAGAAATTGCGACTTTAGATACTGATATACAGAGTTTAAATTCTAATGTTACGACTAGTTTTAATACTGTGCATGAAGGGTTTAGCACTTTAAAGTTTAATACACAATATAATAATAATCTTAGTTATTTTTTTATAGTTTGTATAGGATTAGTATTTTTAATTTTTGTTTTCTATAAATTTTTAAAGAAATTTATATAAATATATATTAAATTTAAAAAGGAGATGATTTTTTATGTTAACTGCGGAAATGTTAGCACCAATTACAACTGCTGTTACTTCAAACTTAACTACTTTATTACCTATAGGAATAGGTATAATGGGTACTATGATTGGGGTATCTTTAATACCTAGAATAGTATACAAGTTCTTATAATAAATATTATGCCGACTTTATTAGGGGGGGAATGGCTTTTATGCCTTCCCCCCTTGTCGGCTTTATTGGGGGTGTATTATGTTACAGAAAATAAAGAAAAGTTATTTTTTTAGTGATAGATTTTTTTCTTTAGTTTTAGTTTTTTTTGTTTCTTTTTCGATTTTTTCTTGTAGTTTTGGTGTTAAAAAGAAAGTTGTTAAAGCTAATCCTATTGTCGGAATTTTTGAAAGTGAATTAGCTCCAATAATAGTTAATATATTAAGTAGTTTTGGTATTGTTGTATCAATTCCAACTGCTCAAGACTTTTTAAATGAAGAAAAAGAATTTCAAGAACAATTGCAAATGGAATATCAAAAAAAATTAGATTTTAGCATAGAAAATAAAAAGGCTCTTGCACAAATGGGAATACAAGCTATTAAACAAGGTTATTATGTTAGTAAAGAATTTTGTCAAAGTGTTCTTGATAAGTGGGAGGATTATCGACTAAAAAAGAATCTTACTACTAAAGTTTCTACTTGTTCTATTGAATCTATGAGTGGTATAACTTCTAAAATTGATGATGATTCAAAAACTTATAATAATTTTATTAATTCTTTATTAGCTCCTTTTAATGGTGTTGTTATTACTGGTTCTTCTTTTACTCTTTATTATCATGATATGTTTAAAAATAGGAATAGATGGGCTGAAATTGATACTTTTCATAGTTATACTGATTATGAAGCTTGTATGTTTGGTTCTCCTTTGAAATGTTGTTATCGAATTATTCACAATAATTTACATAATGGGGTTTATTTTGATTTTAATGGTCGTATTTTTTCTTTTTCTTGTAGGGTAACAAATGGTTTAAAAATAACTTGGGGTAGTTATGAGAGTAAAGTATCTGCTAATAAACAAGTTATTGATAATACTTTAAATCCTGTTAATGAGAAAAATCAAGGGATTGTTATAAGTCCTCAAAATGTTGAGGCAGTTGGAAAAGTTCTTAATCCAACTATACCTGATGTTAAAGATTCTCAAATTACTGTAGATGTTCCTATAAGTGATGTTGCTGCTACTTCTCCAAAAGTTGTTAATGGTTCTGATGTTGGTGCTTTACCGTGGCAAATGGGGGGGGATAGTATTCCAGTAGATAAGCCAGTTGATAATGTTGGTGATAGTATATGGGATAAAATATTAGAATTTTTAAAGAAAATTTTAATTCCTAGTGATAACTTTTTTATAGATGAATTTAAGGCTTTAGAAGGAGAGCTTAATGGTAAATTCAATGGTAATGGTCTGGATTATATATCTGATTTTAAAAATAATAGTAAACCTGTAGATCCTAAATTTATTTATACTTTTACTATAATGGGTACTACTGTTACTTTAGATTTTAGTTTTATAACTCGTATTGTTCCCCTTTGCCATGTCGTTTTCGGTGGGTTAACTCTTTTATTTTTAGCTTGGTATCATTATAAAAATGTTTTACTTTTAATTAGAGGAATAAGTCCTGTTGAAGGTGGAAACTTTACTGGTAATAGTAGCGGTGGTGGAATAGACTTTAAGGCTATGGGTGATTCTGCTCCTAGTTCTCCAGTTTTAAGTGATTTTATTTCTACTTCTAAAGGTAATAGTAACTATTCTACTACTAATAAATATAGTGGGGGTGGCTCAAAATGATAGTTGAGTTAATGTTTAAACCTTTGTTTTTGTTTTTGAGTTTTCTAGTTGGTTTAGTTCCTTCTTATTCTGCTTTTAATGGCAGCGTTATACAAGAGTTTTATAAATTAGTTGGGTATGGTCTTTATTTTTGTGGCTCTACTAATTTTATACTTGTTTTAGGTAGTGTTGTAATGTGGAGTGGAATTCAGTTGGCTTGGGCAATTATAGAATGGATTTATAAAAAAATCCCTGGCGTTTCTTAGAATAATTTTAATAGTGTAAAGGATAATTTATAAAAGTTTTTTGTAATGTAATGTAGAAAAAGTTTTTTAAATTACTTGCTTAGTCCTTTATACGTTGTATATAAATATGCTTGTTTTTAAGTAGAACAACTATTAATTATAATCTTATAAGTATTTGTTTTATTTTATTTTAGAATTTTCTTTACATATTAATTGTTGTTCTGCTTACTTCTTGCAAAGCTTTAAAAGGGGGGTAGTTTTTGTTTAATTCTTTTATTAAATTTTTAGATAAGTATATAATTTTTACTAATTTTAAGATTCCTTATTTATTTCTTGGTTTTGGTGGTCTGCTTGTTATGTCTAAAGTTTTTATTTATTTGGGTTGTTTTTTAATTATTTTAAGTTTTCCAATATTTTTTGTTTATTTTTTTTATTATTTGTGGAGGTTTTATAAATATGAAGATAATTAATTTTGTTAAGTGGAAGAGTATCGATATATATAGAGCATTTAAAAATAGACATGAAGAAAAAATACATTTGTATGGGATATTTGGGTATTTTGGATTGCCTGGTTATGGGAAGACTATGGCTATGTCGGAAGAACTTTTAAGGTTAAGAGAAAAATATCAGGATAGGATTTATATATTTACTAACTATGGATTTAAATTTGAAGATGCTCCCTTTACTCATTGGAAAATGCTTTTAAAAGAATACGATAAACCATGTGTTTTTGCATGGGATGAAGTGCAAAATGAGTTTAATTCTAGGGATTATAGTAATTTCCCTGTAGAACTTCTTACGCTTTTAACACAAAATAGAAAAGGGCATGGGAAAAGGATATACTATACTGCACAGAAGTATAATCGTGTAGATAAGGTATTTAGAGAACTTAGCTTTCTAGTTGGAGAATGTAAAACGCTCATGGGTAGATATACCCGTGTACGTTGGTTTGATACAGAAGATTATGAAATGTTATTGAGTACTCCAGATGTTAATAAGCGTATTAAAATAAAGCCTAGAAGAAAATATTCTTTCATACAGAGTGATTTTATAAGGAATTCATACGATTCTTATAAAATGCTTGAAACTGCTACTAATAGGGATTATATTAATAAAAGAGACATAAAGATAGAAGAAGTTCAGAGAAT
>NZ_JAUNLM010000076.1 GCF_030532265.1 Clostridium sp.
AAAATATAAATATATTAAAATTATAATTATATTGTAGTTTGTAATGTTAATATATTTGAAAAATAAACATCTTTATTACTTAACAATTAAACTGTATAATAGTACAAAATGAAAATAAAAAGGAATGAGAAGATGAATAAAAATTTTAAGACAATACTTTATTTTATTATAGTTATACTTATAATTTCAGCAATATTTAAATTGTTTATAAAGATATTACCTTATATGATTTTATTGATTTTGGCACTTTGGATTATCAGTAAGGTTAATGGTTATATAAATAGAAATAAAAAAACAAGTGATACTTATAGTAATCAATCAGATGATAATTATTCAAATATAAATGATGATGGTATATTTGATGATGATTTTGAGGATCCATCAAAAGCAATAGATGTTGATTATGAAGAAGTAGATGATAAAAAATAAGATGTAGTTAATTTAAGAGGTGATGGCGTGAATTTTAGAAAGTTAAAAATATTTTATGAAACAGCTCAGACATTGAATATGACTAAAGTAGCAAAAGCATTGTATATAAGTCAGCCATCAGTTAGTCAAGCTATACAAGAATTAGAAGATGAAATTGGTGTTAAAATGTTTGACAGAATAGGAAAGAGATTGAGTTTAACTTATGAAGGCGAAGTATATTTAAATTATGTAAGGAGAGTTTTGAATCTTTATGATGAAGGATTAAATAAAGTTAGAAATATAAATAATAATAATGAAGGAAAAATTGTTATAGGAGCAAGCACAACTATAGGAATATATATCCTTCCTGATATCATAAAAGATTTTGTTGAAAATAATGAAAGAATAGAGATATCACTTATAATAGAAAATACTGAAAAAATAGAGCAGCTAATTTTAGAAAATAAAATAGATTTTGCATTTGTTGAAGGAAAAGTACATTCAGAAGAAATTATTTATGAAAATTTTTGGGAAGACGAACTTGTATTTATAAAGAAATATAATACAAAATGGGAAGAGATAGAATATATAAGTAAGCTTGCTTTAACTAAAGAGAAATTTATTATGAGGGAATTAGGTAGTGGAACAAGGGAAATTGTTGAAAAATATTTAAAAGATAATAATATAGATTATAATATTTTTATGGAACTTGGAAGTACTGAAGCTATTAAAAAGAGTGTTGAAGCAGGACTTGGAATTGGTTGTATATCAAGTCAATGTATAAAAGATGAAATGCAAAGTAAAAAAATAAGTAAATTAACATTTAATAAAAATAAGATAAAGAGAAATTTAAATCTTATAATACATAAAGATAAATTTATAAGTAATAATATGAAACTTTTTATAGATAAAGCTAAAGAAAAAAATATGTAAAAGACTTATTGAATTTAATAGACCTCATAATGTATAATTACATTAACAATAAATGGAAATGAGGGTGTAAATGGGGAAGGTATTAATTTTATCGAGGGGAACTGGACAAGCTAAAGAGTTTAAGAAAGCTCTTGAAAAATACACAAATGAAAATGGTATGGTATTAAATTATATATTTTCTAATGAAGAAAACATGAATAGATATATAAAAACCGAAGATATAAATGTTGTTTTAATATCTCCAGAGATGATGTTAGTAGAAGAACAAATAAAGCTTGAATTAGAAAAGAATAAACTTCCATATATAGAATTAAGGCCAGTAGATTTTGGACTAAAAAGAATTGAGAAAGTTATGCCTCTAATAAATAAATACCTATAAATAGTTCTTATTTTTAGGAGGAATTTTATATGGGATTTAAAAAAACAGTAGAATTGGATTATCCTTTAGAAAAGGTTTTTAAAGTTTTTATAAAAACTGCAAAAAAGGATTTTCCAAAATTTAATGAAAAGAATCCTTTAGGAGCAAAAGCTAATAAAAAGATTAAATCAGGTTCACAAAGAACAGTAAATATTAGGGTTGAAGTAACGGCATATGAAAAAGATAAGCTTTATCAAATAACTTCTGTGAGAGATAAGCTTATGTGTATTTCAACATACCGTTTTGAAAAATCAAAAGATAATAAAACATTATTTTCTTTAGAGGAAAATGATAATACAACAGGAGTATTTTCGGGTATTAATGCATTTTTACAAAATATATTATTTAGAAAAAGAATTACAAATAAGTTTAACCATTTAGTTAGTGGACTTGAATTTGAAATACAAAGTTATGATGAAAGAGTTCAAAAAAGTGTAAAAAAAGAAGATGTTAATAAATAAAAAAAAGTTGACCTATAAATTAGGCCAACTTTTTTATTTATATTGCAAAATTACCATTTTTAAAAACTTGAACTTTATTACCTTCTTTAGTTATTCCAATTATGTCTAAATCTTTTGATCCAATCATAAAATCTACATGAGTTAATGATATGTTAGATTCAGCATTTAAAAGTTCTTTGTCATTCATTTGTTCACCATTTTTTATACATGAAGGATAAGCTTTTCCGATAGCTAAGTGACATGATGCATTTTCATCAAATAAAGTATTAAAAAATAATATATTTGAATTAGAAATTGGAGAATTATAAGGAACTAATGCAACTTCTCCTAGATATCTTGAACCCTCATCTGTATCTAATAATTCTTTTAATGAATCATATCCTTCTTCAGCAGTAAAATCTATTATTTTTCCATCTTTAAATGTAAATGAAAAATTATCTATTAAATTTCCACCATAGTTTAATGGCTTAGTTGAATAAACAGTTCCGTTTACTCCATTTCTTTTTGGTGTTGTAAATATTTCTTCAGTAGGCATATTTGCTATAAATTCAACACCATCTTTAGTAATATCAGATCCTCCACACCATATGTGATTTGGAGCTAGAGATAATTCTAAATTAGTTCCTAATGAATTTGTGAAAATTAATTTATCAAAATTATAATTTTGAAGTTTTTTCATATTAGATTTTAAGTTATTAGAATGATTTGTCCATTCAGTAATAGGATCTTCTGAATTAAGTCTCATTACATTAAAGATAGCTTCAAAAAGTTTTTCTACTGCTTCATCTTCTGAAACATCATTGAATATTTTAGAAGCCCATGCTTTAGTTGGCATTGATATTACGCACCAAGCATTTTCGTTATTCATAAGTTTATCTGAATAATTTCTAAGCGCTATACTTCTTGCTTTACTTGCAGAACTTATTTTTTTTGAATCAATGCCTTTAAATAATGAAGGGTCACTTGCTGATATTGAAATAAATGAAGCACCATTATCAGTAAAATAATTATATTTATCTATTTCATATTGAGGAATTTTTGATAAAGTTTCTTCAGAAGCATTTTTAAAACGTATTTTTGTAAATAGTTCATCAGAATAATTTATATATACATCTTTTGCTGATGCTTTAAAGGCTTCTTCTGCTAGTAATCTTGCAAAGTTTGAACATTCAATTGGTGAATTAATAAATAGAAGTCCATCTTCTTGAATGTTAACACCCTTTTTTATAACTAGATTGGCGTATTTTCTTAATAGGTCATCAAAATTTTTCATATTTTAAATACCTCCTAAAGTTTTATTTTCTATTATTTTACTATAAAAAGTAAATACTATACAAAAAACAATCTGTAAACAAAGAAAAAGCATATTTCTTGTAACTGTTTATGATAAGTAATATAATATATTTACTTGAATTTATTATTATATGAGAATGGAGGGCTTTAATTTGACAGATATTCTACAAACATTAGTAGAAAAAAATAAAATCTACGGACAGGAAGGAAAGCTTGCTTCATATATTCCCGCTTTACTTAAGGCTGATGTAAATGATTTAGGTATAGCTGTAGTAGACTTAGATGGTAAAGAAAGTTTTGCAGGAAATTGCGATAAAAACTTTACAATACAAAGTATATCTAAAATTGTTAGTTTAATGATAGCACTTAGTGATAATAAAATGACAGATGTTTTTAAAAAAGTAAATGTTGAACCAACTGGAGAAGGCTTTAATTCTATAGTTAAGCTTGAAACTACAGAAACGGGAAGACCTTATAATCCAATGATTAATGCTGGAGCTATAGTTACTACATCACTTATTAAAGGTGAAACAGAAGAAGAAAAACTAAAAAAACTTATAGATTTTATGAAGAAAGCTACAAATAATCCTAATATAAAGATAAATGAAGAAGTATATATATCAGAAAAGTTAACAGGAAATAGAAATAGAGCATTAGCTTACTTTATGAAAAGCAGTGGCATATTAGAGGGAAATGTTGAAGAAATTTTAGATCTTTATTTTAGGCAATGTTCAATTGAAGCCAATGCAAAAGATTTAGCTAGACTTGGAGCTGTTCTGGCAAATGATGGAATAATTCCATGGAGTGGGGAAAAATTAGTAGATAAGAAAATATGCAGAATAGTTAAATCTATAATGGTTACTTGCGGTATGTATGATGCATCAGGGGAATTTGCGGTTAGAATAGGAATACCAGCTAAAAGTGGAGTTGGTGGAGGAATAGTTGGAGCTGTTCCTAAAAGAATGGGAATAGGAGTATATGGTCCTGCATTGGATGAAAAAGGAAATAGTATTGCAGGTCTTAAAATTTTAGAGGATTTAGCAAAAGAATTAGATCTTAGTATTTTTTAATTATAAAGTGTATTTTAAAAATTAAGGTTATAGCAAAATGAAGCTAGGACATAATTAATAATGAAAGATAGAGAAATTTTCTTAAGTTTGGAGGAAAGTATGAAGAAATTACTTATATTAGATTCAAATTCATTGATGAATAGAGCCTTTTATGCGTTACCACCTCTTACAAATAGTGAAGGGGTTCACACTAACGCTATATATGGATTTACAAATATGTTATTAAAAATGAAGGGGGATATAAATCCAGATTATATAGTTGCGGCTTTTGATAAAAAAGCTCCAACTTTTAGACATAAAGAGTATGATGATTATAAGGCTGGAAGAAAAAAGATGCCAGAAGAGCTTGCAGAACAATTTCCGATTATTAAGGAAATGCTTAAGCTTCTTGGAATAAAAATATATGAAATTGAAGGTTTTGAAGCTGATGATATTATAGGAACTACAGCAAAGCTTGCGGCAAAAGAAGGAATGGAAGTATTTATAGTTACAGGAGATAAAGATGCTCTTCAACTTGCTGATAATAACATAAATGTAATTATAACAAAAAAAGGTGTATCAGAAACAGCACAATACAATAAAGAACAGTTTATTGAAGAATTTGGAGTTACTCCAACTCAATTTATAGATGTAAAAGGTCTTATGGGTGATAAATCTGATAATATACCAGGAGTGCCAGGTGTTGGAGAAAAGACAGCTTATAAATTAATAAAAGAATATGGTTCTGTTGAAGGTGTATTAAATAATATAGATAGTATTAGTGGTAAAAAATTAAAAGAAAATCTTGAAACTTATAGCGAACAGGCAATATTCAGTAAAAAGCTTGCAACAATAATGGTTGAGGTTCCACTAGATAATATAATTGAGGATATAAAAAATGTAGAAGAGATGAATAAAAGTGGATTAAAAGAATTATTAATAAAACTTCAAATGAAATCTTCTTTAGCAAAATTTATTGGAGAAGATGAGGAAACTAAAGAAATAAATTATGAAGTAATTAATTCACAAGAGCAATTAAGTAAGTTTTTAAAGGATAATAAAACTTATTACATAGCGTATAGTATATTTGAATCTTCATTAAATTCAAATAGAAAACTTAAAGCATTATATTTTGGAAATAATAATTCAACAACTATAGTTAATTTTGATGAACTTATAAAGGATGATGAAGAAAAAATAGTTTCTATATTAAAAGAGTTTTTTGAAAATAAAGATAAGATAAAAGTTATACATGATGGTAAATCTCTAATAAAAGCTTTAAATAAAATTAATATAAAAATAAATGGATTTGAATTTGATACAGCAATTGCTTCTTACATTATAGATTCTTCAAAAGGTCAATATCCTTTAAGTGATGTTATTATGACGTATGTAGGTGATGAAATTCAAAAGGGCGAAGATGAATTAAAATATGGAGCAGCTTATATAGAAACATTATATAAAATTTTAGTAGATAAGATTAAAGAAGAAAAAATGGAAGAACTTTATTATAATGTTGAACATCCGCTTATATATGTGCTTGCATCAATGGAGGACGAAGGTTTTGAAGTTGATGAAACAATTTTAGATGAATTAGCGGTTAAGTTTAAGAAAGAAATTGATATAGTCCAAAAAGAAATTTATGAAATGGCTGATATAGAATTTAATATAAATTCTCCAAAGCAACTTGGAAAAATATTGTTTGAAAAATTAGATTTACCTGTTATTAAAAAAACAAAGACAGGATATTCAACTAATGCAGATGTTTTAGAAAAGCTTAGAGATAAACATCCTATAATAGATAAAATAACTTACTATAGGCAAATAAGTAAAATAAATTCAACATATGTTGAGGGAATGAAGCCATTAATAGATGTAGATGGCGCTATTCATAGTACATTTAATCAAACTGTAACAACAACAGGAAGATTATCAAGTACAGAACCTAACCTACAAAATATTCCTATAAGATATGAAATGGGAAGAGAAATTAGAAAGATTTTTATAACTAAAAATAAAACAGATAAGCTTTTATCAGCAGATTACTCACAAATAGAACTTAGAGTTTTAGCTCATATAAGTGGTGATGAAAATATGATAAATGCATTTAAACATCATAGTGATATTCATACAAAAACAGCA
>NZ_JAUNLM010000077.1 GCF_030532265.1 Clostridium sp.
ATTTTCAAAGACCATTTTATCTCGTCGCCCTCAAGCGACTTGTTTATCTTATCATTTAAGAAGATTTATGTCAACAACTTTTTTCATAAAGTTTTCTAAACTTTCAAAGTGTTTCCTCTTCTAAACAACAATAATATCTTATCACTTTACTCAACATTTGTCAACTCAGTTCGACATATTCTAAATATAAGTTCGAACTTAAAAGTCGTTTGTCTTTCAAGCAACGGACTTAATGATATCATATACTATTCCTTATATATATTTATTTTTACTTGTTTAATTAATATATTAGCTAAATTCTCTTAAATACTATTAAATTCATTATTTTGCTACTATTGATACACTAGGAATAGTTTAAGTGAAATAATCTCATTATATAAATAAAAAAGGCAGTTTAAACTGCCTTCTTTAAATAGCTTTTCTTTTTTGAATTGTAACGGGGTAATTTTCTGTACCATTTATATTTTGATTTTTGTTCACAGTAGTACCTTTATCTGCAATTACTTTACTCATATAAACATTATCCTCTATTTTGCTATTCTGAAGTATTATACAATTTTCTATGATACTTCCTTTTCCTATATGAACTCTTCTACCTATAATACAATTTTTAACTGTTCCTTCTATATAAGATCCATTAGCAACTATTGAATTAACTACTTCACTTTCTTTAGTATATTTAGTTGGTGCTTCATCTTGTGACTTTGTATATATTGGATCTTTATCATAAAATAATTCTCTATTTATTTTTTCATCTAAAATATCCATATTTGAATCAAAATAAGATTTTACAGAATTTACACAAGATAAATATCCTTTAAACTCATAAGTTCCAACTTTAATATCATTTAAATTTCTACTTATATAATTTTTAACTTTTCTATCTATTCCATTTTTTACGCACTCATATATTATATCTATAAAAAGGTTTGTTTTCATTATATACATTTCCATACTAATATTAGCTTGATTTTCTCTTCCTATATTTTCACCAATACTAATTACTCTATTTACTTCATTTATATTTAAAACTTCACAATCTATAAAGCTATCTTTTGCATTATTTATTTTTTTATAAACTATAGTTATATCATTTTTCTCATTTTTATGAGTTTTTATTAGTTCATTATAATCTATATTACATATCATATATGATGGTGCCAATAAAACATACTCTTTTCTACTATTTTTTATAAACTCTATATTCTCAATAAAATTATGAACATCATCATAATATGGATCATAATCCCCAAAATTAAAAACTCTAAGTCCATCCTTTTTTCTATGGAGGTCCCAAGGTCTTCCATTAGTTAAATGATTTACTAATGACCTTGATTTATTTTTTGTAAATATACCTATACCTTCTATTCCTGAATTAGACATATTTGATATTATAAAATCTATTATTCTATATCTTCCTGATATAGGTACTGATGCTAATGTTCTATATCTAACTAACTCTCCCATTTTACTTTCATTTTCATCTAAATTTATTATTCCTAAACAATTATTCAAGCAAACTTCACCCTTTCATCACTAATAATCTATTAGACTATTTCAAAACATTTTATACCATAGAAATTTCTCTTGGTATAACCCCTAAATTTTCTTTATCTGCTAGATTATCTATAATATTTCCAGCTGCTACTACTGCAATCTTATTTCCATTATCTATTAAAGAACCTTCCTTTATTATGGAATCACTTCCTATAATCGCTTTATCTATAATCACATTACTTTCAATATAAGCATTTGGCATTATTACAGAATCTTTTATTATAGTATTTTCCCCAACGTATACACCTTGAGATAATATAGAATTTTCTACAACTCCATATACTTTACAACCTTCATTAACCATAGAATTTTTTATTTTTGATTTTTTACCTATATATTGAGCTGGTCTAACGGGATTTTTTGAATATATTTTCCAATCATTGCTTCTTAAATCTAATTCATTTTCTTCTCTCAATAAATCCATATTTGCTTCCCAAAGACTATCTATAGTTCCAACATCCTTCCAATAACCTTTAAAAGGATATGCTAACATTCTCATATTATCATTCAACATTTTTGGTATTATATTTTTACCGAAGTCATTGCTTGACAATTCATCTAGTTCATCTTCTTTTAAATATTTTCTTAACTTATCCCATTTAAATATATAAACCCCCATTGATGCTTTATTACTTTTTGGTTTTTCTGGTTTTTCTTCAAATTCATATATAGTTAAATCTTCATTTGTATTCATTATTCCAAAACGCGTTGCTTCTTCCATAGTGACTTCTATAACCGCAATTGTTACATCAGCATTATTTTCTTTATGAAAATTTAGCATTTTATCATAATTCATTTTATATATGTGATCACCTGAAAGTATAAGAACGTACTCAGGATTATACCTATCTATATATTCTATATTTTGATATATTGCATTTGCAGTTCCTTTATACCAATCTCCACCCTTCTCTTCTTGATATGGAGGTAATATAGATACTCCACCATCTCTTCTGTCTAAATCCCACGCATCTCCAATTCCTATATGTGAATTAAGCTCAAGTGGTTTATACTGAGTTAAAACACCTACTGTATATATACCAGAATTTGCACAATTGCTTAAAGGAAAATCTATTATTCTATATTTTCCTCCAAATGGTACTGCAGGTTTTGCTAAATTCTTTGTTAACACTCCTAATCTAGAACCTTGTCCACCAGCTAATACCATTGCAACTATTTCCTTATTAACCATATTCACTTATTCCCCTTCCCCTAAATATAATATTTATTTAATTAACCCAAATAATAATTTATATAATAATCTCTATATTAATTGTTCATACATATCTTTATATTCTTTTGCAGACTTTATCCAGCTATTATCACTCTTCATAGCTTGTACTACTATTTTTCTAAATTTATTTTTATTATTATAAGTTTCTAAAGCATAATTTATAGAATTTATTAAATCTAAGTGATTATAATCTTTAAATACAAACCCAGTTCCCATACCTGTTTGTTCATTATAAGATATTACTGTATCTTTAAGTCCACCAGTTTCTCTTACTATTGGAATTGCCCCATATCTTAATGCAATAAGTTGTCCAAGTCCACAAGGCTCAAATAAAGATGGCATTAAAAATAAATCTGATGCAGCATATATTTTATGTGCTAATTTATTATCAAATAAAATATTAGCTGATAACTTATCAGGATATTTATTAGCAAACCATTTAAATCCTTCTTCAAATTCATTATCTCCTGTTCCTAAAATAACTAGCTGAACTTCTTTTTGTAAAAGTTCATCTAAGCAATACATAAATATATCTAAACCCTTTTGACTAGTTAACCTTGAAACTATACCTATCATAGGAATATCTTCTGATTCTTTAAGCCCAAGTTCTCTTTGTAACATCAATTTATTTTTAACTTTTAATTCTATATTTTCTACTGAGTAATTTTTATAAATATAATCATCTTTCTCTGGATTATATTCATCATAATCTATACCATTTACTATTCCTTTAAGAATATCTTCTTTAAACCTCAATAACCCATCTAACTTTTCTCCAAATTCCTTTGTCCTTATTTCTTTAGAATAAGTTTTACTAACAGTTGTTATTAAATCTGAATAATTTATTGCACCCTTTAAAAAACTAACTCCACCATAAAGCTCTAAACTTCCATTGTTAAATAATTCATAATCATATCCGAACAGTTCTGGTAATACCTCCTTATCAAAGGTTCCTCTAAATAATAAGTTATGAATAGATATTATAGTTTTTATTCCCTTATAAAACTCATCATAGTAATATTCAACTTTATTAAGAACAGGAATCATTCCAGTTTGCCAATCATTACAATGTATAATATCTGGCTTCCACCCAATTTCTTTTATAAGTTTAAATATAGCCCTATTGAAAAAAGCAAACCTTTCTCCATCATCATAATATCCATACAATCCATCTCTTTTAAAATAATATTCATTGTCTATCAAGTAATAAGGAACATCTTCATATTCACATTCTAATACTCCACAATATTGATTTCTCCAACTAACCTCTACATTAAATGATTTTAAAAATTTAGACTTATATTTTGAATTAAGGTTTATATCTTTATAATTTGGTATTACAACCCTAACATCTATACCCAACTTTTTTAATTCTTTAGGTAATGCACCAATAACATCTCCAAGGCCACCTGTTTTTATAAAAGGGTGTGACTCAGATGCAACTATTAAAACTCTCATTTTCTCTTACTCCTTTGCTTACTATTCTATTATGTTCTTATTTTTCACAGTTAGCTTATTAAATTTATCAATACCTAATATTGATGCTCCCATAGGTGGAACTTTTATTTTTATACAATATGGCATATTATTGTATTCTTTATCTTCAGCAACAAGTATTTGATCCATAATTTGTCCAGATCCACCATATTCTTTATCATCACTATTAAAGACTTCTTTATAATCAGCTAAATATGGAACCCCTATTTTAAAGTCATAATATACATTAGGAGTAAAGTTACATATAAAAATTAATGTATCCTTTTCTTTTTCTCCCTTCCTAATAAAAGTAAAAATACTTTGATCTTTATTATCTGCATCAATCCATTTAAATCCTTCTGGATTATAATCAAGTTCCCATAAAGCATTATTTTTTTTATAAAATTTATTTAAGTTTTTGGTATATTGTAACATTTTATTATGCATTGAAAACTTATCTATAAGTTTCCATTCAAGCTCCTCATAATCTCTCCATTCTATAAACTGTCCAAATTCAGAACCCATAAATAAAAGTTTTTTTCCAGGATGTCCAATCATATAAGCTAAATATAATCTTAATCCAGCAAACTTGTTCCAATAATCACCCCACATCTTATCAACTAAAGACTTTTTACCATGTACCACCTCATCATGAGAAATTGGTAATATAAAATTTTCAGAGTAATTATACATCATAGAAAAAGTCATATTATTATGATGATATTTTCTATATATAGGATCAATCTCTACATACTTTAAAGTATCATTCATCCATCCCATATTCCATTTAAAGTTAAATCCTAAACCACCATTTTCTATAGGCCTTGTTACATTAGGCCAAGATGTTGATTCTTCAGCAACCATAATTATATTTTCAAATTCTGAAAATACAGCCCTATTTAACTCCTTCAAAAATGATGTTCCCTCTAAACACTCATTGCCTCCATATATATTAGGCAACCAATCGCCATCATTTCTTCCATAATTTAAATAAATTATATTAGAAACAGCATCTACCCTTAATCCATCTATATGAAATTCTCTAATCCAATAAAATGCATTTGATATTAGAAAACTCCTTACTTCTGGCTTACCTAAATCAAAATTAGAAGTTCCCCAACCTTTATTTTCAGCTTTCCATCCTTCTTCATACTCGTAAGTAGGACTTCCGTCAAACATATATAATCCATGTGAATCCTTACAAAAATGCCCTGGAACCCAATCAAGTATAACTCCTATATCATTTTTATGAAGCTCGTTTATAAGTTCTTTTAAATCTTCAGCATTACCATATCTACTAGTTACTGAGTAATATCCTGTTGACTGATAACCCCAAGATTTATCTAATGGATGTTCCATAATTGGCATTAACTCTACATGCGTATATCCCATTTCTAAAACATATTCAGTTAACCTTTTAGCTAATTCTTTATAAGATAAAAATTCATCATCACACATTTTCCAAGAACCTAAGTGTACTTCATATATATTAATTGGACTTTTATAAATATTATTTCTTTTTCTTTTATTAATCCATTTTCTATCATTCCACTTAAACTTTATATCTTCTTTCACTATAGAAGCAGTATTAGGTCTTAATTCCGATTGTAAAGCATATGGATCCGCTTTATAAAAAGACCTATTTTTAAATTCGTCTACTATATAATATTTATATTTTGTACCTACCTTTAATCCAGGAATAAAAATCGTCCATATACCATTATCACTTATTTTTTCCATCTTATATTCTTCCAAAGGCTTAAACTCTGAAAAGTCACCAACTATATAAACCATACTTGCTTTTCCAGCCCAAACAGTAAATCTTACCCCTCGTTTTCTCTTTTCTATAACACTATGAGACCCCATAAACCTGTAGCTATTATAATTTTTTCCTTCATGAAATAAATAATTATCAAATTCAGTTATTTGACCTTTCTTAACTGTCTTTTTTATAACTTTATCCCCCTCTGCTACTTTACCCATGTTATCTTTCGCCCCCTTCTAATATCCATTACTTTACAATTGTAGCATTATATTTTCAAAATCTCTATTTATTTCATAATCTAAATTCCTACAAAATAAAATGTATTTTTTAAAAATTTATAACTTAAATAAATAAAGGCCAAAAGTTATAGAAAAAATAACTTTTAGCCTTTTATATTTTAAATATAATTTCTTTTATAAATCTTGTATCTACAGAATACAATTAAAATTTTAAAATAACACATAACTTTTTTATACATAAATTTATTCATAACACTAAAAAACTATTCATTTATTATATTGAGAAAAATATAAATTAATTTAAAAATTTTATCCATTAGAAATTTTTAAATAATAAAAAATTTAATTTTGAAAATAAATGAGATTATAAATGGAT
>NZ_JAUNLM010000078.1 GCF_030532265.1 Clostridium sp.
ATATATGAATTAAAAATATAGAATATACTAATAATATTAATTAAACAATACTGATTTTTTATTAATATTTTATTATAATGGAATTATAGATTATTAATTTAAAAATAATATGTATAAAGAAGGGATAATATGAGATTAAAAAATAAAGTAGCATTAATTACTGCATCAACAAGAGGAATTGGACTAGCTTGTGTAAAACGTTTTGCAGAAGAAGGTGCAACTGTTTACATGGCAGCGAGAAACTTAGAGCGTGCTAATGATAGAGCAAAAGAATTAAATGATAAGGGATTTAATGTAAAGGTTGTTTATAATGATGCTTCTGAAAAAGAAACTTATTTTTCTATGGTAGATGAAGTTATTAAAAAAGAAGGAAAAATTGATATTTTAGTTAATAACTTTGGAACATCAAATCCTAAAAAAGATTTAGATATTAAAAACACAGATTACAAAGATTATATAGAAACTATTGATATGAATATTGCAAGTGTTTTTATGTCTTCTCAAGCTGTTATACCACATATGGCTTCAAATGGTGGAGGAAGTATTATAAATATATCTTCTATTGGGGGATTACGTCCAGACATTTCACAAATTGCTTATGGAACAAGTAAAGCAGCAATTAATTACTTAACAAAATTAATTGCTGTACAATGTGCTAGAGATAATATTCGTTGTAATGCAGTTTTACCTGGAATGACAGCAACAGATGCAGTAAATGATAACTTAACTGATGAATTCAAAGAGTTTTTCTTAAAGCATACTCCAATTAGAAGAATGGGAAAACCAGATGAAATAGCAGGAACAGTAGTATATTTTGCAAGTGATGATTCAGCTTTTACTACAGGACAAATTGTTGATGTTTCAGGTGGTTTTGGTATGCCAACACCTGTATATGGAGATATGATTGAAATGAAAAATAAAAGATAGATGAAAATTTTATATCAAAATACAAGCTACTCACACAAAATACAAGTAGCTTGTATTTTTTATAATTAATAAATATAAAATTTTATATGTTAGGATAAATGTATAGTTTAAATTTTTTATTTTTATATGTATATTTTTAATATATTTTTAATTGATTTACTAAATAAAGTAACTAAATTAAGTTTATGTAATAATAAGAAAAATTTAATTTTTATTTTTATTAAATTATATAAAAATTTAAATGTTTACATAGGTTTTATTGTAAATATTATGCTTTTATAAGGTGTTTATATGTAGTAAAATATATATAGATAACATTTTCATTAATAAAGTAAGATATTTTTTTAATGAAAATGAATTATCGGTTTAAAATATATAGTGTAATGCATAAGATAAACTATGTCTTAACAATAATTTTTACACAAATAAGGAGGACTCGATTATGACTAAAGCACTATCATTAGATTTATCAAAAGCAGCTCCATATTTAAATATGGAAGAGATCGACTTTATGGATGATTTAGTACAATCAGCTCATAAGAAATTACATGAAGGAACTGGAGCAGGAAATGACTTTTTAGGATGGATTGATTTACCTGTAAATTATGATAAAGCAGAATTTGCAAGAATTCAAGAAGCTGCAAAAAGAATTCAAGAAACTTCAGAAGTTCTTGTAGTTATAGGAATAGGTGGATCATACTTAGGAGCTAGAGCAGCAATCGAAATGCTTACAAATAACTTCTATAATGTATTACCAAGAGAAGAAAGAAAAGCTCCACAAATATTCTACGTTGGAAATAATATAAGTGCAACATATATGAATCAATTACTAAAGGCTGTAGAAGGTAAAGATATATCAGTTAACGTAATATCAAAATCAGGTACTACAACTGAACCTGCAATAGCATTTAGAATATTTAAAGATCTTCTTGAAAAGAAATATGGAAAAGAAGAAGCTAAAAAGAGAATATATGCAACTACAGATGCTTCAAAAGGAGCTCTTAAATCATTAGCAGATGCAGAAGGATATGAAACTTTTGTAATTCCTGATAATGTTGGAGGAAGATTCTCAGTTTTAACTGCAGTTGGATTACTTCCAATAGCAGCAGCTGGAGTTGATATAGCAGAAATGATGAAGGGTGCAGCTGATGCAAGAGAACTATACTCAAATCCTTCACTTAAAGAAAATGATTGTTACAAATATGCAGCAGCAAGAAATGCTTTATATAATAAGGGAAAAGAAATAGAAATATTAGTTAACTATGAACCATCACTTCACTACTTCAATGAATGGTGGAAGCAATTATATGGAGAATCAGAAGGAAAAGATAATAAGGGAATATTCCCAGCTGCAGTTGATTTCTCAACTGACCTTCACTCAATGGGACAATATATTCAAGAAGGTAGAAGAAACTTATTTGAAACAGTTCTTCATGTAGAAAAAGCTGAAGAATCAGTTATTATAGAAGCTACAGAAGATAATATAGATGGATTAAACTTCTTAGCTGGAAAAGATATGAACTTTGTAAATCAAAAAGCTTTTGAAGGAACATTATTAGCTCATAATGATGGTGGAGTTCCAAACATGGTTGTTAGAGTACCAGAATTAACTCCTTACTACTTTGGTCAATTAGTTTACTTCTTTGAAAAAGCATGCGGAATTAGTGGATATCTTTTAGGAGTAAATCCATTTAATCAACCTGGAGTTGAAGCATACAAGAAAAATATGTTTGCTTTACTTGGAAAACCAGGATATGAAGATATGAAAGCTGAATTAGAAGCTAAATTAAAGTAGTTTATGAAAATTATAATTGATGGAGATGCTTGTCCAAGCATCTCCAAAATTGAAGATTTAGCAAAAGAATATGCTATAGAAGTAAATATTTTTGTTGATATACATCATGTTATAAAAAGTGATTATTCAAAAGTGATAGTTGTAGATAGTGGATTTCAAAGTGTAGATATGTATGTTGTTAATAATTCAAAAATAAATGATATTGTAGTAACTCAAGATTATGGAGTGGCATCTATGTGCTTAGGTAGAGGTTGTAAAGTTATAAACCCAAGAGGTACATTATACACTGATGATAATATAGATGTTTTGCTTGAACAAAGATATATAGCACAAAAATTTAGAAAAGCTGGTGGAAGGCTTAAAGGTCATAAAAAGAGAACTAAAGAAGATGAAGAAAGGCTTATAAAAAATTTGAGAGCTTTAATTGAATATATTATAAAAAATTGAAGGCTAAAGAAATATAATTATTTCTTAAAGCCTTTTTTATTTGTAGTTTAAATATAATGTTGTATAATATACTTAGATAAATATGGAATTTTATTTGTAAAATAAGGGTTGTAATATAATGTATTATTATATTTATTAATACGGGGTGAAATTTATGGGAACTATGAACATTTTATTTGGCAAAAGGAGTCCTCAAGCACCTAAAGAGAATATAGAAATAGGCGTTGACTTCGAAGAAGCCATCGATTTTAAGGTTTTAATTGGTAATGATGGAATATGGAATACAATAAAAGAATTCAATAGTAAAAAGTCATGTGTATGGACACCGAAAAAAGAGGGTAATTATATGGTTATGGTACAAGGGAAAAGAAAAGGGTCTAAAAAATCATATGATTTTTTAGCAAAAGAGGCATATATTATAAGAAAGAGTATAGGTGAAGAAAAATTGATTATGGATGTTTTACTAGAAAAGGAAGAATATTTTATTGGTGAAAAAGTTAATATAGAAGTTGTTTCTGAAGAAAGAACATTACTTTATAGGTTTTGGAAAAAAGGAGATAATGGCTGGGAGCCAGTTAGAGACTATTCAATAGATTGTAAATTATCTTATGCTGTAACAAAAGAAGGCGTTGAAGAATTACTTATAGAATGTAAAAGGCCTGATTCAAAGGAAAATGTTGATGATTATAAAATTATAAAATTTAGTGTTAAAGAAAAAAATAAAGTTGAAATAATAGATTTTAAGTGTTTAACAGATGAATTATTATTGAATGAGGAACTTGTATTTAAAGTAAAAGCTTCATGTGAAGATGCAAGACCATTGTTATTTAAATTTATAAAAATGGACAAGTATGGAAGATCTATATGTGTACAAGATTATTCATCAAGAAGAATTGTAAGTTTTCAAGAAAATGAAGAAGGGGAATATAAGTTACTTTGTTTAATGAAAGATATATTTTCAAATAAAGAATATGATGACAGAGCTGTTATGGTTTATGAAGTAAAACCATATAAAGCTATAAGAATTAATAGTTTTAAAGCTGATGTAAAAAGTCCACAAATTTCAGGAACGGATATAACATTTAAAGTAGATGCGTCAGGTGGCAGAGAATTAGTATATAGATATATTATTGATGGGCCAATAGCAGAAGATTCTTGTTATACAAGAAGTAAAGAATTTTATTGGAATCCTAGAGAAAAAGGGTCATATAAAATAACTTTATATGTTAAAGACATTTCATATGAAGGAGATTATGAAGAGAAAAAAACAATACTTTTTGATATAGATAAAAGAGGAGATAAACCTATAAGAATTGTTGATGTAATATCAGATCAACGTAAGGAAGTTCTTATAAATACTCCAATAAATATTAGGGCTATAGCAGAGGGAGGCAGTATACTTTTATATTCTTTTGTTATATTAAAAGATGGAGTTGAAATAGATAGAAGAGATTTTACAAGGACAAATTGGTTTAATTATGTACCTCATGAGAAGGGTGAATATGAAATAAGTATTAGAGTTAAAGATAAATATTCTTTAAACGAATACGATGTTGAATCAAGTTTATTTTTTAAAGGGAAAGATTACTTACCAGGAACTATAGATTATATATTACTTCCATGTAAGGAGAATTTTTTAGTTGGAGATAAATTTGAAATAGAAGCAGTAGTACAAAATACAAACAATATATTAGTTAATTTTGTTACCAAAATAAATGGTCATGAAGTTGAAGCAACCGGTTTTGTTAAGAATAAAAAATTATCTATTACACCAAAGTGTTCAGGAAAATATACATTTGAAGTATATGCTAAAAATATTAAATGTGAAACAGATTTTGATACAAAGAAGGAAATTTCTATTTATATTTATGATGCAACTCCTGTTACAGATACTAAAATAACAATAGATAAAGAACCAATAAAAATAAATAAAGAAGTGAATTTTTGGGCAGAAAGCAATGGTGGAAAAGATGTATGTTATGAGTTCTATGTAATGGAGAGAGGAAATTGGGTAAAAGCTCAAAGTTATAGTAAAAAAAGATATTATACATTTATACCATTTTCAAAAGGAAAGTATAGAGTAATGGTTCTTGCAAAGAGCTTTTATAAAAGAGTTAATTATGAAGATTACTGTGAAATAGAATTTACTGTTTAAAATAAAGAAGCCTTTAGAGGCTTTTTTATTATGCAAATAATTGCTTTTTAATTAAATTAATAATACAATAAGATGAAACTTAAGTAGACTTTTGATATATAAATGATTTATTTAATATTTTGAAATACTAAATAGGTGATAATAAAAAATATATTAATGAATATATAAAATAATTGTTTAATTAAAAATTATAATAATTAATTAGTAAATTTAATATAAAAATAAAGTTAAGGATAAGAGGTGTATTTTATAGTGCAAAGATTAGATAAGATAATTTCAAATTTAGGATATGGAAGTAGAAAAGAAATAAAAAAGATTGCTAAAAAAGGTGTAATTGAAGTTGATGGTGAAATTGTAAAAGATAGTGCGATGCTAGTTGATCCAGATAAGTCAGTTATAAAAATAAATGGTGAGCAAATTTTTTATAGAGAATTTATATATCTTATGATGAATAAACCTGATGGTGTTATTTCAGCTACATATGATTCAAGAGAAGAAACTGTAATAGATTTACTAGAAGTTGAGCATCAAGTTTTTGAGCCATTTCCAGTTGGTAGATTAGATAAAGATACGGTAGGATTATTATTTTTAACTAATGATGGTGAATTAAATCATAGATTAATATCTCCAAAATGGAAGGTAGACAAAATTTATTTTGCAAGGATTGATAAAAAGGTAACAGAAAAAGATGTAGAAGCATTTAAAAATGGAATAACATTAGATGATGGATATAAATGTAAAGAAGCTACACTTGAAATCTTAAGTGCTACTGATGAAGGTTCAGAAGTAAATATAACAATTCAAGAAGGAAAATTTCATCAAGTAAAGAGAATGTTTGAGGCTGTAGATAAGAATGTTGTTTATTTACAAAGAATAGAATTTGGCGGAATTAAACTAGATAATGAATTAGATGAGGGCGAATATAGAGAGTTAACAGAAGAAGAAATTGCACATTTAAAAAGCTTTTAACGAATAATAAATTTAATATGCAAGAAAAGTATTCATAATATATGAGAGAATTAAATAAAAATATCAAATTTACTTGCATTTTATAATGCGTTAACATATAATACTAATGCGAGGATAAATAAAAGGAATAAATAGCCCCCTTTTTATTTATTGCTTATTGCTAAGACGTAACCGAGCCCCAATGGTTACGTCTTTTTTTGTATAAATAATTATTATTGTATGCTTAATTTAAATAATAAAAATAATTAAA
>NZ_JAUNLM010000079.1 GCF_030532265.1 Clostridium sp.
AACTAATTCTGTTACCATATTATAATCATAAGGCCCACCTGAATCCTTTGCGCATATAGAAACATCATATTCTGTGCAGTTTAAATCATCACCAATACATCCCATATCAACGGATATCATTTCTGTTATATCTTCTGGTATATATGAAGCTCCATGACCTACTTCTTCATATGTTGATATCAAAATTTTAGTATCAAAATTTGGAACAATTTTTTCTCTACTTAATAATTCTAAAAGTGATATTAAACAAGCTACGCTACCTTTATCATCTATAAATCTTGATTTTACAAATCCACTTTCAGTTATAGTTGTTTTTGGATCTATAAATACAAAATCTCCTGAACATATTCCTAAATTTAATACATCCTCTTTATTTTTTACAACTTCATCTATTCTAATTTCCATATTTTCTGGATCTCTTTTTCTAGATGATGCATCTTCATACACATGAACAGCTGCACTGCTACTTAAAAATGTACCTGAATATTCTTTTCCATCTCTAGTTCTTATAGTACAATATTCACCATCTAATGTTGGTACAATTGGTCCTCCAATTAAAGTAAACTTAAGTGTACCTTTATTTGTAATAGATCTTACCATAGCCCCTAACGTATCTACATGAGCTGAAAGACCAATAACCTTTTCATTGGATTTACCTTTTATATCTATTACTAAACATCCTTTATTTGTTTCATAACATTTATAACCTAGTTTTTCTACCTTTTCCTTTACCATATTTATTATTTCAAAACAAAAACCACTTGGACTATTAAACTCTAATAATTGTTTAGCAGTATTTAATAAATATTCTTTGTTTAAATTTAAATTCATAATCTTCCCCTCCTATAAACTCTATATATAACATAGATTCTAATCTATATTTTTTTAATTTTAAAAATGCTTTTTTATTCAAAGCATTTTTTAGTAAAATATTCAAAAATATTCTCTTTTTATTATAACATTTAAATATATTATACGAACAATTAAATATTCACTATTAAATTAATTCAAACAATAAAAATAAGGAGTTTAATACTCCTTATTTTTCTATCTTAAATCAGCAGGAAACTCTAATCCTATCTCTTTTCTTATTTTATCCATAAGCTCTATAGCAATAAGAGAATTTAAATGAGAATTTTTATTTGAATCTATTTCATTATTATTTATTAATTTTATAAATTCATCAAGTTCATAATACATATCATCTTTTCTCTGACATATAGATATATTTTCTTCTCTACCATCTCTATATACTATTTTTACATTATTAAAATGTATTCCATCTGATATTATAGTTCCTTCTTCACCTTGAATTTCAATAGGTAACTTTGAATCACTTATTTTTGAATACATTATTACAGAACTAAAATCATCATAAGTAAATATTGCTGTTCCTTGACCATCTACTCCAGTATCTAAAAATATTCCATTACTAATAACATCGTTTGGTTTTCCAAAAAGTGAAACCATTGGATGTATACAATATACCCCAATATCCATAAGTGCTCCATTTGAAAGCTCCTTCTTAAATGCATTAAGTATTATACCTTCTTTGTACTTATCATACCTTGAAGAATATTGACAATATGATGCAAAGTATCTTCTTATTTTTCCAATCTTATGAATATTTTCTTTAACACTTAAAAAATTAGGTAATACAGTAAGTCTCATAGCCTCCATTAATAAAACCTTATTTTTTTCAGCAACTTTTATCATATTCTCTACTTCTTTTAAATTAGAAGCCATTGGTTTTTCACAAAGAACATGCTTTTTATTATTTAAACATACAATAGCTTGCTCAGCATGAAAAGCATTTGGTGATGCTATATATACAGCATCTATCTCTTTACACTTTGCAAAGTTTTCTATATTATCAAAAAATAATTTAGCACCATGTTTTTCTCCAAATTCTTTTGCCGTTTCTAGCTTTCTTGAATAAACAGCTATAAGTTCAAAATTTTCATGTGTACTTGCAGCATTTAAAAATCTTTCACATATTGCACTTGTTCCTATAACCCCAAATCTAACTTTATTCATTTCTCATTCCCCTAACTTTCTTATTAATATACCTCTGGTATCATTATTACAACACATTTTGCCTTCTTTACAACATGAGCTGTTACTGATCCAACTAGCGCAGTAAACTTCTTCTTAGTATTCTTCGCCATTAATATTGTATCAATATTATTATCTTCTGCATATCTTAAAATTTCATCACCTGCATACCCAAAAGAAAATTCTTTTTTATAATCAAATTCTTTATTTAATTTATTCAACTGTTCTTCTGCATCTTTTAATATTCTTTTTCCTATAATCTCAGAATCTTTTACTTCTTCTGATACTGCCATACCATTTATAAATACTATCTCTCTTACATTAAGAAGTACTACTTCAACATCTTCTGGTTTAAAATTATTATTTAAATATTGTAATGCTATTAAACTTCTTTCACTGCCATCTACTGGTATTAATATTTTTTTCTTTTCCATTTTTAACACCTCTCGTATAAGTTTATTTTATATAATTATACATCTTATACAATTTTTTATCTTTATTTAAAAATGCAAATTAATACATTATTTAAATTTACCATTATTATATTTTTTATAATTTAATAAAAATAAATTTTTATAAAAAAAAGACTAAAAACAATTGTTTTTAGTCTTTATCACTATGGCAGGGGCAGTAGGACTCGAACCCACAACCAATGGTTTTGGAGACCACTACTCTACCAATTGAGCCATACCCCTTTAGGACAATAATGATTATAATATATATTTATCAAAAAAGCAATAATATTATTTATTTTTTATTAAAGATTGCATTTTTTCAATATTGCCTTGAATAATATCTATAAATTCTTTATTATCATCAAAAACTTCTAACTTTATATTCTTAATATTATTATTAGACTTAACTTCTTTATCAGCTGAGTTTTGTACAAAAACTACATCCTCTGATTTTAAATTATTATTCTTAATATAATCATCTAAGGATTTTTCTTTAGGAAGAGTTTCAAAATTTAATCCTATACCTCTAAAGAAATATTCTAAGCTATTATCTTGTAATATAAATTTGAACTTTTTATAATCAGAAATATTTTTTTCAAAACCTTTTTGAATTTCATCTAATTTCTTAACTAAACTATTGTAATTCTGTTCATAAAAATTTCTATTTGCAGGATCCTTTTCTTGTAATGCTGATTTTGCGTTATAAATCATTATTTTATATTCAGGAATTCCTAAAAAATAATATGGATTAGTTACAGTTTTCTTATTTAATTCAATTGAAATTTCTCTTATCCCTCTTGATAAATTTATTACTCCAAGTTTACTTTTATCAAGTTCTGAAATCATATTGTTTATTTCTAAGCCACTATATGTAACTGCTGAATAAAAGAATAAATCCATATTTGAAATATTATCTACTATACTTTTATCATACTTATAATTCTTTATATCATTAAAATTATTAAACATATATTGTACATTATGTTTATCACCACATAATTTTTTAATCATTTCATATTGTGGTTTATTTATTGTCATTATATTTAAATATACATCTCTATTATTCTTATCATTTTCAGAAGTATCTGCCATAAGTGGTTTAGATACTACACCAATGCCTAAAAAAAACGCTGCTGTTATAATTAGCATTGCAGCTGTTAACTTTTTCATGATTTCACCTCTTCAAAACCATAATCTATAGTTATTTTTTGTAAATACTTATATTAATATATTCTACACTTTTTATTTTAGTTATGCAATTACAATTATATTACTTTTACTTTTCTTTTTTTTAAAATTTGGATAGAATATAAGGATAAGTTAATAATTATAGAAAGGAGCTTTTTAATATGGATTTTGAAGTTAATAGTATTGCGGAAACTACGAATATCGGTAGACAATTAGGTAAAATTTTAAACCCTGGTGATATTGTTTGTTTAACTGGTGATTTAGGAACAGGTAAAACTCATATAACAAAAGGTATTGCTGAAGGACTTTCAATAACTGAAAATATAACAAGCCCTACATTTACAATTGTTAATGAATACGACTCTGGAAGATTAAAATTATACCATTTTGATGTGTATAGAGTAAGTGATCCTGATGAGATTTATGCAATTGGATTTGATGATTACATATTTGGTGAAGGTGTTTCTATTATAGAATGGGCAAATTATATAGAAGAAATTTTACCTAAAGATTATCTTCATATATATATACAAAAAGATTTATCAAAAGGAGAAAATTATAGAAAAATTTCTATTACTCCATATGGTGAAAAATATAATTACGTAAAGGAGCTGACTTTATGTTAGTTTTAAGTGTTGACTCTTCTTCAAAATGTGCTACTGTAGCACTTCTTAATGAAGATATGGTTATTGCTGAATATACATTAAATAATAAAAGAGAACATTCTGTTCTTCTTATGGGAATGATAGACAAGGTATTAAAAGATTCTAATCTTTCTATAAATGATGTTTACGGTTTTGTTGTATCAAAGGGACCTGGTTCTTTTACTGGTCTTCGTATAGGAATGGCTACAATAAAAGGGCTTAGCTTTGGAAGTAATAAACCTTATGTAAGTGTATCAACATTAGAAGGTTTAGCTTCATCTCTTACATACTTTGATGGAATAATATGTCCTATTATGGATGCAGTAAGAGAAAATGTTTTTACTGCAATATATAGATGTAAAAATGGTACTATTGAAACATTGATAGATTGTACATCTATGGATTTACCTGAACTAAAAGAAGAACTTAATAAGTTAAATGAAAAAGTACTTCTAACTGGTGACGGTGCAATAAAACATAAAGAATATTTATCTCAAAATATAAAAAATTCTTACTTTGCTCCTATTCACCTAAATACAGTAAGAGCTTCTCAAATAGGTGAAGTTGGTTTAAAACTATTAAAAAAAGGAATAAAAGATGATGAAAATTCATCACCACTTTACTTAAAAAAACCTCAAGCAGTTAGAGAATTAGAAAAAAGGCTACAAATGACAAATGGCGAATCTAATTCTTAAAGAAATGGACTTCTCCGATTTAGAAGGAGTATATGAGGTTAGCTCTCTAAGTCTTAAGGAAACATGGAGTTTAAATTCAATAGAAAAAGAACTAAATAATAAATTGGCAACATATATTGTATGCTTAGAAGATTCTAAGGTTTTAGGCTTTGCAGGCTCATGGCTTATAGCATCTGAAGGACAAATTACTAATATAGCTGTTCATCCTAATTCTAGGGGCAAAGGAATAGGAAAATATTTAATGGAAAAACTAATCTTTGTTTTAAAAAATAAAGGATGTACCGATATTACATTAGAAGTTAGAAAATCAAATATTATTGCTCAAAATCTTTACAAATCCTTAGGTTTTAAAGAAGAAGGTATAAGAAAAAACTTTTACGAAGATAACAAAGAAGATGCAATAATAATGTGGCTTCATAATATATAAAATTTAAAGCAAAACAAAAGGAGTTATTTTTAAATAACTCCTTTATTTTAATTAAAATACAATTTTGTTATGCTATTTTTTCTTTACGCTTTTCTCCAAAGTTTGGATCACATTTAAATACTGATACTGACACCTTTTTATATAATGCATAAGTTACAACAGATACTATTACTCCTTTTATAGCATTAAAAGGTAACAATCCTACTGTTACATATTGCATTAGTTGTGTTGAATCCATATGCATTCCGTAAGCTGGTAATAAAAAATATACATTAGCAATTATTCCAACTAACTCCATTAATATTATACTAACTACCATACCTAATATTGCAGTCTTTTTTGACTTATTTCTAGAATAAATAAATGCAGCTGGTAAAACAAATGATGCTCCTATAATAAAGTTTGCAACTTCTCCAACTCCACCAGTTCCACTTCCTGCTAATAGAAAGTGCATGAAAACTTTTATTAATTCTATAATTACACCTGCAATTGGTCCAAAAGCAAATGCTCCCATAATTGCTGGAACATCACTTAAATCCATTTTAAGCCATGGAAAAATTGGTATTAAAGGTATTTCAATATACATTAATATGAAAGCCATACCTGCTAATAATGAAATTTTTACGGTTTTGTTTAAATTTGATGTCATTTTATAATTCCTCCCCCAAATTATCTTCTTTTGGTGGGTAACTATTAATAACTAATTTTTTAAATAAAAAACCCTGATATTTAATTATATCAGGGCGTTAAGTTTCAAACCTAAAGTTATTAATATTTTACCTTCTTTCATCCAGACTATACTGTCGGCTTCGGAATCTAACCGAATCATGCTAAACCATTAGCTCGCGGGCTTTACCGCCGGTGGGGAATTACGCCCCGCCCTGAAGATATTTATTTAATTTACAATTTAATCCTATCACCTTAACTTATCATTGTCAATAAAATAACATTATATTTTTTGTATTATTTTAT
>NZ_JAUNLM010000015.1 GCF_030532265.1 Clostridium sp.
GTAAAGCAACTTTGTTGCCATTTAAAGTTATAATAGAAAAATATAATAATAATGAAAAAACTAATTAATTTTTAAAAGCAAAGTCTAAATTATAGGCTTTGCTTTTTTTATGATAAATAATTAATTGTTAAGATAAACTTTGAATTTTTGATATAATGTATATTAAACGGCTAAAATTTAATACGAATGAGAGGGATAAATTATGTTAAAAGAATTTATAAAATATTATAAGCCCTATAAGAAGTTATTTATATTAGATTTATTTGCAGCATTTACAGTATCGTTGTGTGATTTGGTATATCCTATGATAACAAGAAACATAATGGATGATGTTGTTCCTAATAAAAATTTTAGAATGCTTGTAATATTTGGTGTGGCATTATTACTAATATTTATACTTAAAGCAGGATTAAATTACTTTATGCAATATTGGGGTCATGTTGTAGGGGTTAGAATGCAAGCAGATATGCGAAAAAAAGTATTTATACATCTTCAAAAACTTCCAAACTCATATTTTAGTAACAACAAAACTGGTGTTATAATGTCTAGAATAATAAATGATCTTATGGACATATCAGAACTTGCACATCATGGTCCAGAAGATTTATTTATATCTTTAGTAATTATATTAGGATCTTTCTTTATATTACTAGGAATAAATATTCCACTTACAATAATAGTTTTTTCTATACTTCCATTTATAATTTTATTTGCAATAACTCAAAGAAAAAGAATGAGTAGAGCTTTTAAGGAAACTAGAGTTAAAATTGGTGAAGTAAATGCTACTTTAGAAAATAGTATAGCAGGAATTAGAGTTACTAAATCTTTTTGTAATGAAGAAGAAGAATTAAAAAAGATGGAAGAATCCAATAATATATTTAAAAAAGCTAGAGAAAAAGCATATAGAGTAATGGCTGGTTATTTTTCAGGTATGTTTTTTGGAACTGACTTTTTAGAATTAGTTGTTTTAATAGTTGCAGGATATTTTACTTATATGGATTATATTACTTTAGGAGATTTTGCAGCATATTTACTTTACGTAAAAATGTTTATGCAACCTATTAGAAAACTAATAAACTTTACAGAACAATATCAAAATGGTATGACTGGTTTTGAAAGATTTATGGAAATAATAAATCAAGAAACAGAAAAAGAAAGTGAAAACCCAATAGAGCTTAAAGATGTAAAAGGAGATATTGAAATACAAAATTTATCTTTTACCTATGAAGATAATAATGAAGTGCTTAATAATATTAATTTAAAAATAGATGCGGGAAAAACAGTAGCACTTGTTGGGCCATCTGGTGGTGGAAAAACAACTTTATGTAGTCTTATACCAAGATTTTTTGAATTTGAAGATGGGGATATAAAAATAGATGGAACAAGTATTAAAGATGTTAGCTTAAATTCACTTAGAAATAATATTGGAGTTGTAGCACAAGATGTATTTTTATTTACAGGTACAGTAAAAGAAAATATAACTATAGGAGATAGGAATGCTACAGATGAAGAAATTATAGAGGCTTGTAAAAAAGCTAAGATACATGATTTTATAATGTCTCTTCCAAATGGATATGATACTTATATAGGAGAAAGAGGAGTTAAGCTATCTGGAGGTCAAAAGCAAAGAGTATCAATAGCTAGAATATTTTTGAAGAATCCACCTATTATGATTTTAGATGAAGCTACATCAGCTCTTGATAATGTAACAGAGAAAGAAATACAAAAATCATTAGAGGAATTAAGTAAAGATAGAACAAATTTAGTTGTAGCTCATAGATTGTCAACAATAAAAAATGCAGATGAAATAGTTGTTTTAACAGAGAATGGAATAGAAGAAAGAGGAACACATAAAGAACTTATAGAAAAAGGTGGAGTGTATTCTAAACTTCATAGAAAATAAATAATGGTAGAAATCTTTTTAAATTAATTTAAATATTAAGGTTATATTTAAAAAAGATTTCTACTTTTTTTATTATATAAAAATATATAAATACGAATATTGACTAATGAATATAAGTATAATATTATGTATATATACGAAATATAATATAAAAAATATAAAAAAATATCGTATAATATCGCAAATAAGGTTCGATAGTTTCTACCAGATCACCGTAAATGGTCTGACTACGATTTTTCTAAAGATTATATGGACAATCCTTTAGATTAATCAAAGCTTAAAAAGATTTCAAAAACTAAAGGAGGAAATATTAAAGATGAACTTTATATCAAAATTTTTCAAATTTGAAAAAAGAAATACTACTTTAAAAGGGGAATTAATTGGAGGGATAACAACATTTATAACAATGTCATATGTTTTATTTGTTATACCAGATATATTAAGTACAACAGGAATGGATAAAAATAGTGTTTTTGTTGCAACAGCATTAGCCGCAGCATTTGGAACACTAATAATGGGGATATATGCAAACTTTCCAATGGCACTTGCACCAGGCATGGGACTAAATGCCTTCTTTGCTTTTACTGTTTGTGGAGAGATGGGAATCTCATGGCAAGTTGCTCTTTCAGGAATTTTAGTTTCAGGAATAATTTTTGTAATAATTTCAGTATCAGGACTTAGAGAGCTTATTATAAAAGCAATACCTCAAAATTTAAAATCAGCAGTTACAGCTGGAATAGGATTATTTATAGCATTTATAGGTTTTAAAGGTGCAGGAATAGTAGTACAAAATGATGCTACTTTTGTTTCAATAGGTAATTTAACAAGTCCTAAAGTATTACTTGCTATATTTGGACTTTTATTAACAGGAGCATTAATGGCAAGAAAAGTTAAAGTTGCAATTTTTGTTGGAATGATATGTACAGTAATAGTTGGAATAATATCAGGGCTTATAGATACTCCAAGTAGAGTAATTTCATCAGTACCATCAATAGCACCTACTTTTGGATATGCACTTTCAAATATAAAAGAAGTTTTTACACCACAAATGCTTATGGTTGTTTTTACAATGTTATTTATGGATTTCTTTGATACTGCAGGGACTTTAGTAGCAGTTGGAGCAAAGGTTGGACTTGTTAAAGAAGATGGATCTATAGAAAATGGCTCTAGGGCTTTAGTTGCTGATTCAATTGCAACATGTGTTGGTTCTATATTTGGAACAACTAATACAACATCATATATTGAATCATTATCAGGTGCTTCTGTAGGAGCTAAAACTGGATTTTCAAGCGTTGTTGTAGGAGGAATGTTTTTATTATCAACATTCTTCTCACCACTTCTTTCAGTAGTAACTTCTGAAGTTACGGCACCAGCTCTTATAATTGTTGGATCACTTATGTGCGCTTCATTAGCTGATATTAATTGGAAAGAACCAGAAGTTGCAATTCCAGCATTTTTAACAGTTATATTAATGCCTTTATCATATAGTATAGCTATAGGAATTGCTTTTGGATTTTGTGCTTATGTTGTATTAATGGTTTTAAAAGGTAACTTTAAATCTGTTCATCCTATAATGTATACTTTAGCAGGTTTATTTACATTTTACTTTATATTTGGACTATCTTAATTGATTCGATTAAATTTAATATAAAATTATGACTTTTATAAGGAAGCTATTAAAAATAGTTTCCTTTGATTTTTATTAAATTTACTAATAAAGAAATTTTAACTAAATAGTAATTGGCAAAATAGGAAAATACGAATATAATTAAATATGTTTTTATATATTAAAATTAAAATATTTTAAATTGTTTAAAATATATTTTTTAATATTATAATGCATTTTAATATTATTAAGTCAATTTTTAAGTAATAACATTAAAATAATTAAATTTATTATTTAAAAATTGATTAAATTGTAAATAAAAATTTAATATAGCGTTACTGTATTAAAAAAGGACAACCTTTGAAGAAAAATTTTGGTATAGTATTATAGGGAGGAATTGTTAATATGGAAAAAGATAGCGATAAAGGAAGTAGAAAAATGAGAAGGGATATTAATCGTAAAAAAACTATAATAGGAATTATAATTTCTATATCTATTTTACTTGCTATATATTTAGGAATGTCCATGTATTTTATTAATCATTTTTATTTTGGTTCATCTGTTAATTCAATAAGTATATCAGGATGTACTGTGGAAGAAGCTAATAAGAAAATTGAAGATAAAATCGGAAATTATAAATTAGAATTAGAAGGCAGAGATGGAGCTAATGAAGTAATAACTTCAAAAGAAATAGGATTAAAATATGATGCAGCTCAAACAGTTAAAGAGCTAAAAGAAGAGCAAAGCCCTTTTAAATGGATTATAAAAATATTTAGTAATAAAGACACTGAAATAGATCTTTTAGCATCATATGATAAAAATCTTTTAAAGAAAACTATAAATAAGATGGTTTATTTTAATAAGAATAAAATTGTTAATCCTAAAAATGCTAGTTTTAAATATACTGATGGAAAGTATGAAATAGTAAAAGAAGTCTATGGTAATAAGGTTAATAAAGAAAAATTGTATAATGTAATAGTAGATGCAATTCATAATGGACAAAAAAGTGTAAACTTAGATAAAGCAAATTGTTATGATAACCCTAAATATTTAGCTGATTCAAAGAAGGTTATAGAAGCTAAGGATAAATTAGATAAATATGTATCTTCAGATATAACATACACTATAGGAGATAATAAAATAAATTTAAATGGTTCTATAATTCATAATTGGGTTAATGTAGATAAAGATATGAATGTTGTAATTGATGATCAAGCAGTTTCAAATTATGTAAATGGGTTAGCTAATGAATATAATACAGTTGGAAAAACAAGAGAATTTAAAACTTCATTAGGAACTGTTGTAAAAGTAAGTGGTGGATCTTATGGATGGAAAATAAATGTGCCACAAGAAGTTCAAACATTAATTTCAGAAATAAAAGAAGGTGCAAAGGTTACAAGAAAACCAGTATACTCTCAAACTTCTTTATCTTATGGAACTAATGATATAGGAAATACATATGTTGAAGTTAATTTAGATAAACAACATGTTTGGTATTATAAAGATGGAGCTCTTATTACAGAAGGTGATATTGTTACAGGTAATGCAAGTAGAAATTGGGCAACACCACCAGGAGTGTATTACTTAAACTATAAGGAAAAAGATGCAACATTAAAAGGTGAAGATTATAAAACACCAGTTAAGTTCTGGATGCCATTTAATGGGGGGATAGGACTTCATGATGCGTGGTGGAGAAATAAGTTTGGTGGAAATATATATCAAAATCAAGGCTCACATGGTTGTGTAAATTTACCACCTCCAGTTGCAGAAGCAATATTTAATAATATAACATCAGGAACACCTATTGTTTGTTATAAGTAAGTAAAATACGAGTGAATTTATTCACTCGTATTTTTATTTAATTTATATGTTGATTTTGAAAGCCTTCACGTTTTACAGAATGTTTTTTTTGAGTTCTGTTGTGATTTTTTCCTTCTTCACTAGTAAGGGAAGTTTGACAATTACATTTTGGCATTCTTGAAGCTTTTTTATCTGGTTGACTATCTTTTGGCATAATATCACCTCCACAAGTAATTCAGTATTAGTATGCCTTAAAATCACAAAATATAAATAGTTAATATTATAATATAAAGGAAAAAATATTTTAAGGAGTAAGTTTATGAAAAATCCTGTTGAAATATATAATTCTCTTGATTTTAAAAATTTTAATATTGATATGTTAAAGTTTGTTAATGAAAATAATATAAAAAGTGATACTGGATATTTAATTACAACATCATTAAAAACAAAGTATACTTATATATTTAAAGAAGATGGTGGTAAATGGGAACAAATTTATAAATGGAGATGTACGGTTGGAAAAAAGACTACACCAACAATAAAAGGATATTTTTATATAACAGGCAGAAAACCTTACTTTGGAACTACTCAGTATAGGGCTAAGTATGCAACGAGATTTATAGGAAGATATTATTATCATTCAATTTTATATGATAGTACAGGCAAGTATGTAATAGATTCTAGACTTGGAATGCAAATTAGTCACGGATGTATAAGGCTTTTAACTCAAAATGCTAAATGGATATATGATAATATACCAAATTCAACACCTGTTATTATTGCGTAAGACAAGTATTAATAATAAATATGATACTATTAATTTTTTTGTGTATTAAATAAAGAAATCAAAAGAGCTATATTTGGAGAGAGAAAAGGAAAGATTATAATATTATGATTTTTAATTTTAAAAGTAAATTTAAAATTTAATATTAAAAATAAGAAAATATTAATGGTATCTATTTTTTATAGATACCATTTTATAATTTTAATTTATATAAGCTAGCTTATATATTAAAAATCTTTCTCTTGAATCAGTTTTAAAGCTTTCAAGTCGTATTTCTTTATATAACATAAAAAATGTATAATTTTCTAAAAAGAAAATATAATCATCTGATGGATAAAATAATATAAGTTCTATATCTCTTTTATATTCATAAACTGATTCTAAAATATTATCTAAAACTTTCATAAATATTTGAATAGAAAATGGATTAAAAAAATAAAATTTATTATCTTCTTTATTAATTTTATATTCTTCAGCTAAAATACAAGAAAAATTAATTTTACATTGATCCTTATTATATTTTTCAAGAAAATGTTCTTTATTAATTAAAGCTTGCTTATAAAAGTAATGATTCATTTCAATTCCTGTAACTTTAGAATTAAATAAATAACTTATAAAAAAATTAAGCCTTCCCATACCACATCCAAAATCAATTATTGAATCACTTTCTTTTAATTTATAATGTTTAAATAATTCGTTTAATGCCGAATATTCAGTAGGTTCGTATCTGTTATAGTGTATTGATGTTTCATCTAAATCTTGCTTTTTATTAGTTTTTATATTTAGTAATTCTTCATAATATTGTTCATTCATTAAAATACCTCTTAAGTTTTTTATACATAAAAATAATATTATTAAATATTAATATAGTCAATTACAGAAAAGATATATAAAATAAAAGATTTTGATTGCTTAGTTATTTAAGATTTTTATATTGTATAGAATAAAAGTATTTCTAAATAATTTCATATATTTGTATAATTTAAAATGCTTTAAGATAGATTAATTTGGAGATGATAAAAATTAGTTATGTAGTGTTTAAGGAACTATTTAAAAGGTATAAAGGGAAAAAATTTAATACTTTGGAAAATATCAATTTAGAAATTAGTAAAGGAGAATTTGTTGTAATAGTTGGTCCAAGTGGTAGTGGAAAGTCTACTCTTTTAGAAATAATTTGTGGATTTGAAGAAGTTACAAGTGGAATTATAGAACTAGATGGCAAAGTTATAAATGATATTGAACCAAAGGATAGAAATATATCAATGGTTTTTCAAAACTATGCTTTATTACCACATTTAACAGCATATGAAAATATTGCATTTGGAATGAAAATAAGAAAAGTTGATAAAAAAGGAATTCATAATAAAGTTATGTGGGCTGCTAGTATATTAAATCTTCAAGATTGCTTAAATGCTAAACCTAAAAACTTATCTGGTGGTCAAAGACAGAGAATAGCATTAGCACGTGCCATTGTTAGAGAACCTAAATTATTTTTAATGGATGAGCCTTTATCTAATTTAGATTCAAAACTTAGAAATCAAACATCAAATGAAATAACAACATTACATAAAAAAATAAATGCAACAACTATATATGTAACTCATGATCAAGTGGAAGCCTTAACTATGGCAGACAAAATTGTCATTTTAAATGATGGAGTTATTCAACAAATAGGAAGTCCAAAAGAAATTTATAAAAATCCAAATAATATATTTGTAGCACAATTTATAGGAAAACCCGAAATTAATTTGTTTGATTTAGAAATTAAAAAGGATGAGTTAATTATTGAAGGGACAATAAAACTAAAAAAGAATGATTTATTAAATAATATAGATGAGGGTAAGTATATCTTAGGAGTTAGGTCAGAAAATATAAAAATTAATTTAAATAGTGGAAATATAAAAGCAAAAGTTGAAAAAATAGAATACTTAGGTAGCGAATATATTGTTTATTTAAATTATTTAAATAAGAAATTTACTAGTAAGGTAATTAATTTAGAAAATATTAATTTAAATGATGAATTATATATTAGTTTTGATTTAAATGAAGCTAATATTTTTAATAAAAATAACAAAAGAAATATGAGGGGAGAATGAAATGAGAAAAAAATTACTTAGTATTTTAATATTATTACCACTTATTCTTACTGGATGTGGAACAGAGAAAAAAGAAGCAGCAGGAAAGATTGGAGGAACTATAACAGTTGTAACTGATAGAACTGATGCTGATAAGTTATTCGAGGATATAGAAACAAAATTTAAAGAAAAATATCCAGAAGTTGAGGATGTAGTATTTGAATCATCAAATGATTACACAAATTATATTACAACAAGAATGAACACTAAAAACTATGGTGATGTCTTATTTGTACCGTTTAGTATGAATGCAACTCCAGAGGAATATGAAAATTATTTTGAACCATTAGGAAATGTTAAGGATTTAGAAGAAAAATATATAGATGTTACAGAAGCTGATTATAATGGAGTATCTTATGGACTTCCAGCTGCATTAAATTCATTAGGTATAATTTATAATGAAAATGTTTTAAAGAAAGCTGGAGTAGAAAAAATGCCTACATCTTTAGAAGAAATGATAGAAGCTTGTGAAAAAATAAAAAAGAATACTGATGCTATACCATTTTATACAAACTATAACAATACTTTAGGTGTATGGGGTGGAGCATTAACTTCATATGGTGGAGAGCAATATAGATCAGAAATGCTTAAAAAAGGAACAGCATTTAAGGAAGGACAGCCTATAAGAGAAGTTATGGATTTATTTTATAATTTATCCTCAAAAGGATTAACAGAAAAGGATCCTATAACTGGAGATTACGGAAAGTCAATGCAATTGCTTGCTGATGGGAAAGTGGCAATGTTTATGATGGGATCTCAAGAGGTGCCAGATATACAAAAGTTAGCTAAAGGTGACAATAAAGAAGCAATAAAAATAGCTCCATTTCCAGTAAAATTTAATGGACAAACAAGCATACCATTTGGGGCGCCAGCAGTTGTTGGAATAAATAAAAATAGTGAAAATAAAGAAACTGCAAAAGCATTTTTAGAATTCTTTATTTCAAATGAAAGTGGTTATGCAAAAGAATTTGGTGGAATGAGCCCAGATAAAAATAGTTTAAGTGCTGATCAAAAGAAAATGTTTGAAGAAAATAATATAATACTTACAGTTCCAAAGGAAACACCAGAAACAGATAAATTATATAGCGATATAGCTAATGAAGTTGGTGTTGGAAGACTTAATGACGTTCTTCAAAATACTATAAATATAGGCTTATATCCAAATCAAAATAAAAGTTATAATGATTATATAAAAGAATTAGAAAATAAGTGGGAAAAAGCAGTAAAAAATAATGAAAAGTAAGCTTTTAAAAAAAGAAAGAAAGATTATCTTTTTCTTTCTTTTTTTTCCTATATTATTGTTAGTATTATTTGGTTTTTTGCCTATTATATCGTTAATAAATTATAGTTTTACTTCATGGAATGGATTATCTAGTAACAAAGAGTTTGTAGGTTTTGATAACTTTATAAAAATATTTACAGATCCTAATTATATAGAAGTTTTTAAAAATAGTTTGTATTATTTTATATCTGGAGTTGTTCAAATTGTTATTGGATTATATCTTGCAATAATTTTATCTTTTAAGGTGAAATTAAAAAACTTTTTTAAAGGAATTTATATATTTCCATTATTAATTAGTGGAGTGGCAATTTCTATGATTTTTAGAATGTTTTTTACACCTGATGGAACTTTTGATCAAATATTAACTTTTTTAGGACTTGAAAATATTATAAATTATTGGCTTGGTGACCCAAGATTTGTTAATTATACTTTAGCTAGTATATCCTTATGGAGATTTACAGGATTTAGTTTTATTATGTATTTTGGTGCTATACAGACTATACCAAAGGAATATTTAAAAATAGCAGAAATTGAAGGAGCAACAGTATTCCAAAAAGTTAGATATATTATATTACCTAATATACATACAGTATTAAAGATTAATTTTACATTACTTATAATAGGTGCTATATCAGCATTTGAAATACCTATGATAATGACAAATGGTTCAAATGGAACAACAACATTTTTATTAATGACTATGAAAACTGCTTTTGAAAATAAAAAAATAGGGCTTGCAGCAAGTATGGCAGTAATAATTAGTATTGTGATTATTGTTATGACATTTATACAGAAAAGAGTTTGTAAAAATGATGAATATGAATATTAAAAATATAATTTTAAAAATAATTAAATATATAATTTTAATTTTATGGGCTTTAATTATATTAATTCCACTTATAACAGTATTTTTTGGGTCATTTAAAACTTTAAATGAGTTTAATTCAACTAATGGAATAGATATTCCTAATAGTTTTTTAAACTTTGAAAATTATAAAAAGGCTTTTATTGATGGAAAAATGTTTATAGGATTTTTTAATACTTTTGTATTAATTTTATTTGGAGTAGGTGGAAGTATACTTATAGGATCTATGGTTGCTTTTATTATTAATCGTTTCCAGTTTAAATACAAAAAAATTATTTTATTTATGTATCTTTTAGTATCTATAGTACCTATGGAAATATCACAAGTTGCAACATTCAAAATAATAGATGCAATAGGTATATACAATACTAGATTAGCTCCAATAATTTTATATTTAAGTGCTGATGTTTTAATGATTTATATTTATTTGCAAATGCTTGAAAAAATACCTAAGGACATAGATAAGGCTGTTTTGTTAGAAGGAGGAAATTATTTTACATTATATAAAAAAGTTATATTTCCTTTACTTAAACCAGCCACTGCAACTATTGCAATGATTAAAGTTATATCAATATATAATGATTTTTACATTCCTTTTTTATATATGCCAGGAGAAAACTTAAATACTGTTTCAACTACAATATTCAAATTTATAGGTCCAGATAAAATAGAGTGGAATGTTATATGCGCAGCAGTAATAATAAGTATAATACCAATGATTTTAATTTTTTTATTTTTACAAAAGTATATATACAGAGGAATAACAGCAGGGAGTATTAAATAATGAAAGATAGAAATTTTTTTAAAAGAGCATATACTGTTATGGAAATAAGGACAGGCTTTGCAACTGGACTTCCAGTTTTAAGTGGAGGACTTTTTGGAGCTTACTTATGTGGTGATATAAAGGTTTTATTATTACTACTTATGTTTATTTCAGGGTTTTGTTTCAACATTGTAGCTAATATTGCTAATGAAATAAGAGCTTATATAAAACATGAAGAGAATGAAGATACATTTACAGGTCATAAAGGTAGTGAAGGTTTAGTAAGGGGAGACGCAAAGATTAGAGATGCGATTATAGCACTTATGCTTATGATTGCATTAGGTGGAGCAACTGGGATTTTAATTGTATTAATAACAAAAGATATAAAAATACTTATTATAGGAATTTTAAGTTTAATTGCAGCTATATGTTATTCTTTAGGACCTAAACCATATATACTTTATCCAGTTGGAGAAATTGTTTCAGGAATTTTTGTTGGATTAATAAGTTCATTAGTATCAGCTTATATACAACTAGGAAGCTTTAAATTAGAAATTTTTATATATTCTTTAATTTCAATGATAATGACTGTGTTTTTGATGTCTACAAATAATACATCAGATTATATAAAAGACAAGGGAGTAAGGATAACGCTTCCTCATGTAATTGGATTTAGAAATTCAATAAAAATACTTATTCCAGAAGGAATAGTAATGGTAGTTTCTTGGATAATCTTATATTTTATTGGAAGTATAAATTTAATAATTTTTATTACGGGATTATTTACATTTTACTATTATGGATATGTAAAGTTCTATAAAGATTATTATAAAATACAGGAAGTTTATAAAGAAATGGGAAGAGAATGGGGTCCTAGACCACTTCTTCTTATATATTCTTTTCATATTTTAGTATCAATAGAGTTTTTATTTTTTATAGTATTTAAGTAAAGGAAGGAAAGCTATTATGGATAAAATGAATTTAATATTAATTAGAAAAAATCCACTATCTATTCCAGCTATTCTTGCAAAGGAACTTGGAATATTTAAAAAGTATAATATAGATGTTAATTTAAAAGTTCCATATGATTTTAATTTTGGTAGTAAAAGTCCATTTTTAGAAAATGAATCTGATGCTATGATGGGAGATTTAACTTTCTTTTTTTATATGTTAGATAGAGGGAAAAGATGTATTATAACATCAAATTTAACTAGAACAATAAGTTTAGTTGTATCAAAAAGATTTGATAGTAAAAAAGAAAAAATAAAATTTGGTGTTAATAGAAAAGGGATGTTTAGGTTGTTTTTAGAAGATGATTTAAAAGATATAGTAAAAAAACCGGAAATTATATGGATTAATAATACTTATGAGCGCATGGAAGCTTTAAAAAGTGGAAAAATAGACGGTTTAGTTGCTATAGAACCTTTTATAACAGAAATGGAAGATTATGGTTTTAAAAAAGTATGGAGTTTAAGAGAAAGTAAAAGAAACCTTGTTATGTGGTGTTTTGATGAAGATTATTATATAGAAAATAAAGAAGCAGTTAAAAATTTTCATAAGTCTTTAGAAGAAGCTAAAAAAATATTTAATGAAAGTACAGATAAAGAAAAGGTTGAAATAGGACTAAAATATGCAAAATATGATACTAAAGAAGCGGAGAGATTAAAAGAATTTGAGTTTGAATATGGAAAAAATTTCGAGTTAGATGATTTTAATTTTTGTAATGAATGGATGTATAAAAATAATGAAATAAAAAATATGTATGATGGCGAAAAGCTTATAGCAAAAATATTTTAATAAAAAACACAGATATAAAATTTTATATCTGTGTTTTTTTTATATAAAGTGTAGTTAGTGTTAATTTTTAAAATAAGGTAATTTTCTTAAGTGAGCTAGTAAGTAATTTGCTGATATTCCAACAAATATTCCAGTTCCTATTCCTGCTATAGATAATATAGGTAAATAAAGAAAAATACCAAAATTATTTAAGATTAAAGATGCTACAAGGAGCTGTCCAACATTATGAAAAACAGCAGCAGAAGCACTTACCCCAATTATAGAAACTTTATCTTTAAAAAGTTCTTTAACTAAAATTGCTACAAAAAAGCTTAAAATTCCGCCAACTGAACTATAAATTAATGTAGATAAATTCCCTACTAATAAGCTTGAGAGAATTATTCTTAAAGCTAAAACTAAAAAGGCTTGCTTATAGTTGTCTAATGTATATATTGCAATCATTATAACTAAATTTGCTAGTCCAAGTTTTGCTCCTGGAGTTATAAATGGTACAGGTATCATATTTTCAATTGTAAAAAGAATTAAAGCCATAGATACTAAAGAAGATATATAAATCATTTTACTAGTTTTACTTAACTTCATATTTATTAATGTGAAAGTATAATATCATCATCATTAGTACTTTCATCTCCTTTAATTTCAATGATTAATTCGTGTGGTAAGCAAACTAAACTTTCTGTTACTTTATTTATAGTTCCTTGTTTTACACAAAGTTCATCTTTACAATCTGCATGAATCATCTTAATACCTGATTTATTTATAAGTATAGTATTAGTTCCTTTATCTGTGTTTATAACTATTTTTTCATCATTTTTAATAGATGATAAATTAATAGTTTTATATAATTTTCCAGACACCTTTATATTAGCGTAAGTGGAAGAATAGTTTTTATTTAAAGCCTTAGCAGATATAAAATAAGGCGTAAAGGATATTATTATAAGAAAAATTATTATAACAATATCTAATTTTTTGAATATTTTCATTAGTTTTCTCCTGATAAATTAATTTTATTAATAAATCTGTAATTAAAGTTTAATTTATTACAAGAAAAATTGGTAATAGAAAATTTTTATACTATATAAAAATATACGTTAATAAAGTTTTATTATTTCAGTGTATAATCCTTGATGAAAATAGTTAATTTTTTTATTTATTTATAAATTTTTAGGAGGAATAATAATGAAAAGAAAATTATTAGTAGGATTATTTGCAGCTGCATTATCATTATCATTAGTTGCTTGTGGAGGAGATAAACAAACTGATGCACCAGCAGCTGATAATAGTAAACAAGAAGCAACTATGAAAGATGGAACATACGAAGTTGAAACAAAAAATGCAGATGATAATGGTGGAAAAGCTAGAGCTTCAGTTACAATAAAAGACGGAAAAATAACAGAAGCTAAATATAATGAGTTTACTGATAAAGGTGATAAGAGAGAAGATAAAGAATACAATAAAATGATGAAAGAAAAAGCAGGCACTAATCCTTCAGAATATGAAGTTAAAATTGAAGAAGGTGTAGTTAAAGCTCAATCAGCAGATTTTGATGCAGTAACTGGTGCTACAAATTCATCAGCTAAAGCTAAAACTTTATTTGAAGAAGCTTTAAATAATGCAAAAGAAGGAAAAACTGATAAAGAATTAGTTGAAGTTAAATAATATTATATATTTTTAAGCCAATGATTTAAGATCATTGGCTTATTTTTATTATTTATAAAAATGATTGAATAAAAATGATTATTTAATAAATAATTTAATTTATAAAAAATAATTTTATATATATATATAGTGAATTTAAAATAAAAAATAAAAATAAGAATTTATATTGTAAAAGTTTAATAAAAAAAGTAAAATATAAACGAACTGTAAACAAAATGTTAATACAGTATAAGAAAAATTAATAATAAAGGGGAAGAATTTAATGAGGAAAAAAACTAAAATTATAACATTTTTAATGCTTATAGTATTTAGTATAGGATTTTATGGATGTAAAAGTAAAAATGATAATGAACCTATAAGTAGAACTGAGCTTTTTATGGGAACATCTATAAAGGTAACTCTTTATGAGGGTGGAAGTGAAAAAATATTGGACAAGGTATTTAATAAAATAGTAGAATTGGAAAATTTAGTAAGTATAAATAAATCAAATACAGAAATAGATAATTTAAATAAAAACTCAGGAATAAAAGCTGTAAAGTTAAGTGAAGATAGTTTTAATATAGTTAAGAAAGGGCTAGAATACTCAAAACTTTCTAACGGGGATTATGATATTACAATAGGACCATTAGTTAAACTTTGGAGCATAGGATTACCTGAGGCGAAAGTTCCTACAAAAAAAGAAATTTCACAAGCTATTAAAAGTATAGATTACTCGAATGTTTACATAGATGAAAATAATAGAGAAGTTTTTTTGAAAGAAAAAGGAATGATGTTAGACTTAGGAAGTATTGCAAAAGGATATGCAGCTGATGAAATAGCAAAAATACTTAAAGAAGAAGGTGTTAATTCAGCAATTATAGATCTTGGTGGAAACATATATGCATTAGGTTATAAAAAAGAAAATAATAAATGGAAGATAGGTATACAAGATCCATTTACTGATAGAGGTAATGCAATTGGTACAGTTACTGTAGCTAATAAATCTGTTGTAACTAGTGGTATTTATGAAAGGTATATAGAAAAGAATGGTAAAAAATATCATCATATATTAAATCCTAAAACGGGGTACCCATATGAAACAAATATTGCTGGAGTATCTATAATATCAGATAAATCAATAGATGGAGATGCACTATCTACATTAGTTTTTACCAAAGGAATAGATAAAGGAATAGAGTTTGTTAATAAAATTGATGGAGTAGATGCAATTTTTATAACTAATGATAAGAAGGTTTATGTTACAGATGGTATAAAAGAAGACTTTAAAATAATTAATGAAAATTATAAATTAGTTAATTAAAGGGGGAAGGAACATGCAAATAGATAGTTTAAAATATTTTTATGAAGTAGCGGAGTTAAAAAGTATATCTAAGGTGGCAAATAATTCACATATATCTCAACCCGCACTAAGTCATCAACTTTTAAAATTAGAAAAAGAGCTTGGAGCAAAATTATTAGAAAGAAGTAATAGAGGTGTAGAATTAACAGAGCAAGGGAAGATAGTGTATAATTACGCAAAGAAAATTTTAAATTATCATAATAATATGGTACAAGATGTAAATATAAAAAATTCTTTAAAATACGACCTTGAAATAACAAATGCTAATATATCAGCAAATTTCTTAGTTTCTAGAATTGCAAAAGATATAGGGAAAATATTTAAAAATTTTAATGTTAATATAAATAATAATTGGGAAAGTAATCAACAATCTTTATTACTTCATAATAAGTCAGATATAGTTGTAGGGTGCAATATGATATATGATGTAGATTTATCATCAAATTATATAGGAAGTGATAACCTTATATTTATAAGCAGAGAAAAAATAAAAGAAGAAAACATATCTAATCAATCAGTAGCTATATTAGATGATGGAAGAAGTAATATTTTAAATAGCATTAGAGACTTTGATAACATTAATATAACCTTAAGAAGTAATTGCTTAAGCACTATAAAAGAATATTTAAATAATAGCAATACTTTAGCAATAGTTCCTAAAATAGCTGTAAGGTCAGAGATAGAGTCAGGGGAGTTTATAGATTTAGGCTTTAAAAATTATGAAAAGTCATATGACTTATTTATAACTTATAGAAAAAATATTGAGAATAGAATTAAAAAGAAAATAAATATATTTATTAAAGATTTAGAAAAAGTTTTAAATTATGATAATAAAAATATAGCGGTTTAAATAGGTGAGCAATATGACTTTAAAAGGATATTTAAGTTTTGTTGAAATACAGACAAAAATAGCTAGCTTAATTCCATTTTTATTTGGAACTTTATATAGTATATACAGATATGGAAAGGTAGACTTAGCGAATTTAATATTTATGTTTATATCAATGATATGTTTTGATATGGTAACAACTGCAATAAATAATTATTGTGATTATGAAAATGAAATAAAACATAGTAATGGAAAATATTTTGGTAAAAATCCAATGTTTATTCATAAAATTTCTAAAAAGAAAGGGATTATAACTATATATACATTACTATTTATATCTATAATATTTGGAATAATATTAACTGTTAGGACAAGTTTGTTAGTATTATTTTTAGGAGTAATATGCTTTTTTATAGGAATATTTTATACTTTTGGACCAATACCTATATCAAGAATGCCTCTTGGAGAAGTTTTTTCAGGATTATTTATGGGGTTCTTAATTACATTTTTAACTATATATATTAATATATTTGATTTAGGATATTTTTCGATAAGTATATTAAATGGTGAATTTATAGCAAAAATCAATATTTTTGAAACTATTAGCATATTTTTAGTAAGTATACCTTTAATAACAGGAATAGCTAATATAATGTTATCTAATAACATATGTGATTTAGAAGATGATAAAAAAGTATCAAGGTTCACGTTGCCATATTATATAGGAGAAGATTTTGCTATAAAATTATATAAAATACTATATTATTTTGGATACTTTGCAATTTTAATATCAATTATTTTAAAAATTTTACCTATAACATCAATTATAGTTTTTTTTACTATTCCTATCGTAAACAAGAATATAAAAGAATTTGAAAATAAGCAAATTAAATCAGAAACTTTTGTATTGGCAGTAAAAAATTTTGTCATTATAAATTTTGTATATATACTAGCTTTAATTGGCAATTTTGTTATTTTTAATATATTAGATATTTAAATTTATTATGATATATAAAAAAAAATTATGATATTCATTGAAATTAGTAGGGGATTAGTTGGCTATTCTTAAGGGGTAAGGGGAATTTAAATATAAGTTTTACATTTAAAAAGATTGTTTGTTAATTAATAAACAAATATAGACAGTAATAAGTTTAACTTATAGAATAAACATGCTAAAGAAGTTAAATTAAAATATTAAAAACAAAATTAAAGAAGAGAGGGAATAATATGTCAACTAAAATTGTTATTTTGGGTGCAGGTTATGCAGGGGTTCATGCAGCTAAAAAATTAGCAAAAAAGTATAAAAAGAATAACGATGTTGAAATTACATTAATTGATAAAAATCCGTATCATACACTAATGACAGAATTACATGAAGTTGCTGGTGGAAGAGTACCAGAGGAATCTGTTAAAGTAGAACTTTCAAGAATATTTCATAGAACGAAAGTAAAAGTTGTTGTTGATTTTATTGAAAATGTAGATACTGATAATAATGTAGTTACTACAAAGCAAGGTGAATACAAATATGATTATCTAATGGTTGGAATAGGTAGTGAGCCTGCATTTTTTGGAGTTCCAGGTGTAAAGGAAAATGGATTTACTTTATGGTCTTTAGAAGATGCCCTAAAAATAAAGAAGCATATTAAAAATAGAGTTAAAGAAGCTTCATTTGAAAGAAATTCAGAAAAAAGAAAAAGAATGCTTACATTTGTTGTGGCAGGATCTGGGTTTACTGGAATAGAAATGGCTGGAGAGTTACTAGAGTGGAAAACTACTTTAGCTAGAGAATATAGAGTTTGTGAAGATGAAATAAAGATATTAGTTGTTGAAGCTATGTCAACAATATTAAATATGCTTGATAGAAAGCAAGCAGATAAAGCTGAAAAATATATGGTTAAGCATGGTGTTTCTATTCTTAAAAACTCGCCAATAGTTGAAGTAACTAAAAATACTATTAAATTAAAAGATGGAAAAGTGATTCCAACAGAAACATTAATATGGACGTGTGGTGTACAAGCAAATCAAGACTTAGAAGATGTTGATGTAAAGAAAGCTAAAGCAGGAAGATACTTAGCTAATAAATATATGCAAGCTGAAGGAAAAGAAAATGTATATGTTGTTGGAGATGTAGCATATGTTGAGGAAAATGGAGGAAAATCAAATCCTCAAATAGTTGAAGCAGCAGAACAAACTGCAACAACAGCTGCTAAAAATATAATAGCATCAATAGAAAATAAAGAAAAAGTTGAATTTAAATCAAGTTATCATGGTTTCATGGTATCTATAGGTGGAAGATATGCAGTAGCAGACCTTATGGGAATTAAGTTATCAGGATTTTTTGCTATGGTGATGAAACATCTTATAAATATGGTCTATTTATTCGGAGTTAATAATGTACATGCCGTATATAATTATCTTCAACATGAGTTCTTTGCTATGAAGGAAAGAAGATGTATAATGCGAGGTCATTTATCTTCAAAAGGAAATAGGTTATGGCTTGTTCCTCTTAGAATATATATAGGATCTTTATGGCTTATTGAAGGTCTTAAAAAATTAATTGGAGAAGAAACATGGAAGAAAGCATTTGAATCTGCATCAAGTGCATCAGATGCAGCTGGTGGAAGTATAGGTGCTTACATCCAATCTTTATTTGATAATATGACAATCGGATGGGATAGCTGGATGAAGATGGGTAATGTAAAGATGCCATTTTCTTGGCTTCAAGATACTGTTACTGGAGCATCAGCAGCTACAACTGATGCAGCTGTATCAAATATGCCAACACCTATATTTGATAGTATGCCAAAGTTTTATGAATCTATAATGGAGATATTTATGCCAAATCCTGAAGTGGCAGTTTGGTTCCAAAGGATAGTTGTGTTAACAGAAATTGCTATAGGGTTATGTTTAATAGCTGGATTATTTACATTTTTAGCATCAGCAGCATCAGCATTTATGACTGTTAACTTTATATTCTCTGCAATGGCAGGATGGGATATATTATGGTTTACATTTGGTAGTATTGCTTTAATGTGTGGAGCTGGAAGAACATTTGGATTAGACTATTATGTAATGCCTTGGATTAATAAATTTGTTGGTAACTTATGGATGGGAAAAAGAGAACCAATATATGAAATACATGGTAAGTAATTAGTATTTAATTATTATAAAGTAGAGAATGATTTATTCTCTACTTTATATAAAAATATTAATGTAGTGTGTGATAATAGTATTTGTATAAGTTATATTATCAGACTTTATATTAATAAAGTATTTATATAGAAAACGAGGGAGAAAAATGGGGAATTTTTGGACTGATTATCCTATTATAAATAAAGAAATAGAAGAAGTAAAAAAACAAATAAGTTTAAATGCAAAATGTAAGGACAAAGTTATAGAAAAGAGTATATTAGATTTATTAAATTCAGGTGGTAAAATGTTAAGGCCTGCCTTTTTGATTATTGCTTCAAAATTTGGAGATTATAATGAGGAAAGAGTAAGGGCACTTGCTTCTGTTGTAGAGATGTTTCATATGGCAACATTAGTTCATGATGATGTAATAGATGATGCACCTCTTAGAAGGGGAAAGGAAACTGTTCAATCTAAATATGGTAAAAATTATGCTGTATATATAGGTGATTATTTATTTTGTTTATGTTTTAGGATACTTGGGACAACATCATCAATAGAAAGGGGAATTGATGTTGATGCTAAAGTTATGTCTAGAATTTGTTTGGGAGAGGTTGAGCAGTTAAATTCAAGATTTAATAGAAATGTATCAATAAAAGATTATTTAAAGAGAATATCAGGAAAAACAGCAGAACTTTTTTCGCTTAGTTTTTATATAGGTGCAGCTGAAAGTTCATGTGATAAAAAGATTTGTAGACTGTTTTGGGAGATAGGACATAATATAGGGATGGCATTTCAAATAATTGATGATATATTAGATTACATAGGTACAGATGAGGAAATAGGAAAAAAATCAGGAAATGATTTAAAGGATGGAATATATACTTTACCATTATTATTAGCATTAAAAAATAATAAAGAAGTATTTGAAAATTTATTAGATAAGGAATTTTATTCTAATGAGGAAGTTAATAAAATAATAAATTTAGTCAAGGAAAATGATGGTATAAGTGAATCTATAATTCTTGCTGAAAAGTATTCAAATAAGGCATTTAAAAATATAGATAAATTGCCAGAAAATGAGTATAAATATATATTAAAAGAAGTAACTGAAAAGTTACTTAAAAGAAGCTATTAAATGGAGGTCTATATTAAGTTAAAATTACTTAATATAGACTACTTTATTTTTAGAAATATAATTATAAGAATTATTTTAGAATTACTTAATTAAATTTATGTTATAATAAAAAATGATACTAAATGGAAAAAGAGGTAATACAATGAAAGTAGATTGGAATAGAAAATATACAACTATATCAGTTTATGCTGTTATTTCTGTATGTGCAGTAATAGTATTTTATTTAGCTATGTCTCAACTTGGACATTTATTAGATAAAATAAGTGGTGTAGTTAATATATTTAAACCATTTATATGGGGATTTGCAATGGCTTATCTTTTAGATTTTGTTCTAAGATTTTATGAAAATAAAATATTAAAAAAAGGTGTATTTAAAAAGCTTAAATCAAAAAGAGGTATTGGATTATTATTTACATATATGACTGCGTTTATAGTAATAGGATTGTTTATTCAATTTGTACTTCCACAACTTATTGATAGCATAGTTGGATTAGTAAATGATATACCAAGTTATATTGATAATACTAGTAAATTTATAAATCAAACTATCGCAAGTCTTGACCTTCAAGAGCATTATTTAACTATAATAAATGAAAAATTTAATAATATATTAGATTATGTAATAAAAGCATCTACTAATTTATTACCAATGCTTGGTGCAGGATTAACTACTGTTTTATCAAGCATATGGAATATAGTTTTAGGTATTATAGTATCTATTTATTTATTAATAGAAAAAGAAAAGTTTTTTGCATTAGCAAAAAAAATAACTTATGCAATATTTAATAAAAAGGCAGCCGAAAAGACTATTGAATTAACACATAGAAGCAATGAAACATTTGGAAAGTTTTTAAGTGGAAAAATTTTGGATTCATTTATAATTGCCATTTTAACATTCATAATATTAACTATAGTAAAAATGCCATATACACTTCTATTGTCAGTAATAATAGGAATAACTAACATAATTCCTTTTTTTGGACCATTTATAGGGGCTATACCATCAGTTATAATAGTATTATTTGTTTCACCAACAAAAGCTTTTTGGCTTATTGTTATAATATTTATAATTCAACAACTAGACGGTAATATTATTGGTCCTAAAATACTTGGTGATTCAATTGGAATATCTGCATTTTGGATTTTATTTTCAATATTAGTAGCAGGGAAGTTTTTAGGATTTGTAGGAATGGTAATAGGAGTTCCACTTTTTGCAGTATTATATTCTATAATTAAAGAAATTGTTGAAGCTAGACTTGATAAAAAAGGTCTAAAGACAGACACTAAAGATTATATGTAGCAGTTTTTGTGGAGGATTTTTATATATGAAATTTATGATAATTAATGGACCTAATTTAAATATGATAGGTGTAAGAGAAAAAGATATATATGGTATAAAAACTTTTAAAGATATTTGTGAATTTATAGAAAAAGAAGCTATAAAGAAAAATCATGAATTAGTATTATATCAAAGTAATTCAGAAGGAGAAATAATTAATTTTCTTCAAAAGGCATATTTTGAAAATTATGATGGGGTAATAATAAATCCAGGTGCATATACACATTATAGTTATGCTATACATGATGCTATAAAATCTATATATCAAGTTCCGACAGTTGAGGTTCATCTTTCTAATATACATTCAAGAGAAGAATTTAGAAGAGAATCAAAAACAGCACCAGCATGTATAGGGCAAATATCTGGCTTCGGTGAATATGGATATATTCTTGCTATGGATGCTTTAGAAAATTACATTAAGAAATAATTTTGTTTTATAAGCTTAAGAATTGTACTTTCAATTTTTAAGCTTATTTTTATATTTTATTTTGAAGAGTATATATTTAAAATATTTACAGAAACAAAAGTATATAAGCAAAATATAATGAAATAAAAAGTAATTTTTAGGTGATATTATGAGAAAAATAATTATTGATACAGATACAGCTTCAGATGATGCTGTTGCTATAATTACAGCTCTTAGAGAAAAAAGTATAAAAGTGCTTGCTATAACAACTGTAGCTGGAAATGTAGATGTAGAAAGAGCTACAGAAAATGCATTAATTGCAATAGAAAAAGCTAAAACTTATGCACCACCAGTTTATAAGGGACTTAGTAAACCATTAATTAAGGAGCAGGTAGAAGCAAAAGATATTCATGGAAAAGATGGATTAGGTAATACAAACTTTCATCCAAATAAATTAAAGGCAGAGAGAGAGCATGCAGTAAAAGCTATTTTGAGAATTATACAGGAAAATCCCTATGAGATTGAGCTAGTAACTCTTGGACCACTTACAAATATTGCTTATGCATATTTACTTGCACCTGAAATTATGAGAAAATTAAAGTCGATAACATTAATGGTTGGAAATGGAATAGAGGGTGGAGGAAATATTACTGAATTTGCAGAATTTAATGCTTATGCTGATCCCGATGCATTAAAGATAGTTATGGAAATAGATGTTCCACAAGTAATATTAGGATGGGATGTAGCGATAGGCGATGGAATTATAACTTATGATGAAATTAATGCTTTAAAAAAATTAGATTCAAATACTGTAAAATTTGTTCTTGATATATGTAAAGAAATTTGTACAGTTTGCAAACTTAAAGGGAAAAAAGGTGTTGGATTTGCAGACCCATTGGTTATAGCAGTTTTTACTCATCCTAATTTAGTAAAAAAATCTATAGATACTAATTTAGAAGTAATAACTAATAAAGGCGAAAAAGAAGGGCAAGTTATTTTGAGTAATATAAAAAAAATTAATAAATCAACAGAAACTGTAATTACAAACGTTGATGGAGTTTCTATAAAAAAATATTTGTTATCAAAATTAATTGATGAATAAATTTTAGTGTATATTGATAAAATTTTTTCAACAATATATACTATTAATTAGAAATAGTGATTACTTAAGAAAAGAGGGTTTGAATATGAAATATAATTTAAATATAAATGATTTAGGAAATATACTAAAAAAGTTAGATGAAAATTATGATTTAGAATTAATGACTAAAATAGAATTAAGTGGTGGATGGCTTACTATGCATGGAAAAGCATCTATTACTAAAATTCCAGTAGATGGATTATCAGGATGTGCTAGTAAAGGAAATAATATTATACACATAAAGGTTAAAAGTAAATCAACTGATGGAACTATTATTAAAATTACAGGAGCAAAAGATAAAAAATTTAATATAGATATTTCATCAACAAGATATAAAGAATTATCTCCTGGTGGAAGTTTAAGTCTTAACCAAATAAAAGTAAATAATGAGGAATGTAAACTTAGAATTGATAATGATATAATATTTAAAATTAATACTAGTGCAAAAAATGTAGAAGATTTGATTAATTGTTAGATTTTTCAAAGAGCTAAACTAAAAAGTTTAGCTCTTTTCTATTTATTTTTAAAATTATAGTGATATAATAAAATAGTTATTCAAATTTTCATGAGGTGATTATATGTTAAAAGATAATTATGTAGAATTACAAAGAGCATCAAACGAACTTGATAAGTATCACAATGAAGGAAAAAAGGACAAGCTTATTGAATATTTAATGGGATTAAATATAAATATTATAAAAGATATTCATGTTATCTTGCATATTGGAAAAAATGAATTAAATAATTGTATACACAAGCCTTTTGAATTGTATAAAAAAACAATGCTTACATTTGATGCATTAAGAGGATGGCAGGAAAAAGAAGTAGAAGTTAATAAGATAGTGGAGTGTGAAGCCTCATACGCACATTTTAAAAATGGGTTAGAAATACTTGAATTAATTTAAAGGAAAAAATAGCTTTGGAAACATATTATGTTTTTAAGGCTATTTTTTTATTTAAGTACAAATTAAATATGTGGAAAAAAATGTTTTTTTAAAATATAATATTTATAGAGGGTATATGGGAGGGGTTTTATGGCATTTGAAAATGTAGTTATATTATATAAATCTAAGTATGGAAGTTCAAAGAAGTATGCTAGTTGGATTAAAGATGAATTAAAGTGTGATATGTTTGAAAAAGACAAAGTTTCTTTAAAAGATTTAAAAAAATATGATAGTATAATTTATGTCGGTGGTGTATATTCAAACTCTGTAAATGGATTTGATAGTTTAGTAAAAAAGTTTGATGAATTGATAAATAAAGAGATAATTTTAGTGGCTGTTGGCTTTTCATTAGGAAACGAAAATGAAATTAATAAAATAAAAGATTTTAATTTAAAAGATGCTCTTAAAAATAATGTAACCTTATTTTATTTAAGAGGTGGATTTGATTTTGAAAAGTTAAAATTTTTCGATAAAACAGCTATGAAATTACTTAGAAATAGATTGGTAAATAAAAATAGGGCTTTAACTGAAGAAGAAAGATTTTTATTGAGTTGTTATGAAAAATCACATGATTGGACTAATAAAAAAAGTTTAGATAAAATATTAGATTATATAAATAAAAAAACAATAAAAACAAAAATTAAAGTAAAATGTTAATAAAAAAGTCATCTTTAATAAAGATGACTTTTTTATTTAAATATAGATTATGCTCTGTTTATTGAACCGAACATTTCCATTTTTGATTTAACCATGTCTTTGATTGCTTCAAATCCTGGTGCAAGAAGTTTTCTTGGATCGAATCCTTTTCCTTCTAGGTCTTTTCCTTCTTCAATGTATTTTCTAGTAGCTTCTTGGAAAGCTAATTGACATTCTGTATTTACGTTGATTTTTGAAACGCCAAGTGATATAGCTTTTTTAATCATTTCATCAGGAATTCCTGTACCACCGTGAAGAACTAATGGCATTGGAGCAGTAGCTTTTTCTATAGCAGCTAAAGCATCAAAATCAAGTCCTTTCCAGTTTGCTGGATATTTTCCGTGGATGTTTCCGATTCCAGCAGCTAACATTGTAACTCCTAAATCAGCTATTTGTTTACATTCTTGAGGATCTGCAATTTCTCCAGCTCCAACAACTCCGTCTTCTTCTCCACCAATTGAACCAACTTCAGCTTCTAATGATAAACCTTTTCCTCTAGTTAATTTAACTAACTCTGAAGTTTTTTCTATGTTTTCTGCTAATGGATAGTGTGATCCATCAAACATTATTGATGAGAATCCAGCTTCAATAGCTTTGTGAGCTCCTTCGTAGCTACCATGGTCTAAGTGTAATGCAACTGGAACTGATATGTTTAATTCTTCTAACATTCCATTAACCATTCCTACTACTGTTTTGTAACCACACATATATTTTGCAGCACCTTCTGATACTCCTAGGATTACAGGTGATCTGTTTTCTTCTGCAGTTAATAATATAGCTTTAGTCCATTCTAAGTTGTTGATGTTGAATTGACCAACTGCGTATTTACCTTCTCTTGCTTTATTTAGCATTTCTTTTGCTGAAACTAACATGTGCAAAACCTCCAATATTTTAATTTAATTGTTTATTTTGAGAAGTAATTGCTATTACAAAAATTTCTCTCTATTCATTAGTATAACTCAAAATTATAATTATGAAAATAGCAAAATCGATAAAATTATTACATAAAGTATGAATAAGTAACAATATATTCAAAAATTACAAAGGTGTATACGAAGTGTTAAACTTATATGAATTAATGATTTTGTTTCCAAATAGTAATCTTTAATGAAGAATTAAAGTATAAAATAGTAATTGATTTTACATTAAATTTACTTAAATTAAATATTTATATAGAAACAGGTGGATAAATAAAAATGAATTATTCAAACAGAAGTAAAAGAAAAAACAAAGCATTTAAGAGAAGAAGAATTATTACAATAGGAGTGGCAGCTTTAATTGTTATTTTAGGAGCAGGAACTTATGCTTTTGCCCATCATAAAAGTGAAGCTGATTTAGAAAATAATAAAAAAGTACAAGCTAAACAAGAAGAAGTTAAAAAACCAGAGCCAACTGATGTAATACCAGGACAAAATATTATTTATGCAGCAGATAAATATGCAGTTCCAGCAAATGATGTTTATGATATGATAGAAACTAGAAATAAAGTGAATGATGAAAAAGAAGTATTTTTAACATTTGATGATGGTCCTAGTGAAAATACAAGTAAAATATTAAAAATATTAAAAGAAAATGATGTACATGCTACTTTCTTTATAATGGGTAATCAATTAAAAGAAAGTGAAGAAAATAAACAACTTTTAAAAGAAGAATTATTAGACGGAAATGCAATAGCAAATCATACAGTAAGCCATAATTATCATAAATTATATCCAGGAAATAGTGTTAGTGTTCCAGTATTTATGAAAGAGTTAAATGAAAATAATGAAATGATGAAAGAAATTCTAGGAAAAGATTTTAGTACTAGAGTAATAAGAATGCCAGGTGGATATATGTCAAGAAAATATTATCGTGATTCACACTTAAAGGCTTTAAATGAGGATTTCAAAAAAGAAGGTATAATATCAATAGATTGGAATGCTGAAACTGGAGATGCTACAGGAAATAACCTTCCTGTAAGTACTTTAATAAATGGTGCAAGAAAGTCTACAAAAGGAAGTTTAAAACATATTGTTTTATTAATGCATGATGCAGCAGCAAAGAAGACTACAGTTGATGCTTTACCAGAGGTAATAAAAATTTATAAAGATGCTGGATATAAGTTCAAAGTAATAAAAAATGCACCTATGAGTTATTTTGAATCAAAAGATAATACTGATAAAAATAATGATAATAAAAATAGTAAAGAAAATGAAAATATAAATAAATAATATTAAAATAAAAAGATTAACAGAAAGATAAAATTTTCTAACTGTTAATCTTTTTTATTATTTATATAAAATATCTTTAGTTACATCATTATAGTAAGGTGAGCTTGGATATGAATTTTCAATGTGTTGAGCATATTCTTTAGCTTTCTTGTTATCACCTTTGTTATGATAATAAAGTGATAAATTATATAATATTTCAGCTGTATATAAGTCTGAATGAGGATATTTATCTAAATATTCTTGGAAATATTTAGCTCCATCATCTTTTTTATCAATTGAATTATATGTAGATCCAAGAAAATATAAAATATGAGGTTCTAAATAACTACCATTGCAGTATTTATAAGCCTTGGTAAAACTATCTAACGCTTTATCATAAGTTTTAAATTTGTATTGCTCTAGTCCTTCGTTATAGAATTTTTCTATTCCTTTAGTTTTCATAAGTTCAAGAGCCTTATCATAATTTTCTTTAGTAGCATCAGTAATAGTATTTTGTGGATTTTCTTCTAGTAAAGTATAAATTTCATTATAATCATTTTTTGATATTGCATCTGAAAGTTTACTATTAAGCTCCTCAGCTGACATTTTTGCTTTTTCTTCAGTTTGCTCTTGTTTAGTTTCATTATTAGCTGGTGCTTTAAAGTGTTTGATTCCAACGTAACTACTTATTACAACAATAAGAGCACAAACAGCTATTATTGCAGACTTTTTACCTTTATTTGAAGGTTTATCATTTTTTGTTTTATTTTTATCTGCTGTTTCTTCTTTAGTAGAAGCATTTAAATCTTTAGTTTTAGAATTTTCTCTATTAGAATCTTTTTCTATTTTTTTAGAATTAGACTCATCTTTTCTTAAATCTTTTTTATTATCTTCCTTGTCATTTACTACTTGTTTATTTTCTATATTAGTTTCAAATTGTTTTTTATTATTTTTATTTTCTAAATCTTTTTCTTTAGGTTCGTTATTTATAATGGTATTTTTTGCTAAAGGTTCTTTTTGTTCTAAAATTTTTGGATTTTTATTATCTTTAGCTTCTTCTTTTTTATGTTCTATCTTTTTAGCTTCTTTTTTTTGTTTTTCTATTTTTTTTGCTTCAGAATTAATAAACTTACTTAAATTACTTAAATTTAAAGTTAAATTTAAAGCTCTTTGTTTAGTTTCATCATCTACATCTTGAAGGCGCATTTTAGCAGTAGGGTTATTATTATATTCTGCATTTATTTGCCAATTAAGTACAGCTTCTTCTATTCTACCAAGTTTTAAAAGAGCCTCTCCTTCAAGTTCAAGAGCTTGTTCATTATTGTATTCTTTTTCAAGTATTTTATCGCATATTTTTAAGACTTCTTTATAATTTTTATTATCATATAAATCTTTGGCTTTTTTAAGCCTTTTATCAAAATTACCCATAGTTCCTCCTTATAAAATGCTTCCATATATTATTTTAATACATAATGTCAAGAAATTTATTTCGAAAATATTTCTTTTAATAAAAAAATATAAAAATATATTTAAAAATCATGTATTTCTTATAAAAATAAAGTCTTTAGTATAGATTTTAAATAAATAAAACAAAAATAAATAGTAAAAATATAGATAATTTGTTAATATATTTTATAACTATTAAAATTTTTGAGGTGAGTTTAGATGAATTTAGAAGTAATTTTTGAGTATTTTTCTCAATATGGATTATTATTTCTGTTTATTATAGTTTTTTTAGAATATTTAAATTTACCAGGATTACCAGCAGGGATTATAATGCCAGCTGCAGGAGTTTTAATTGATAAAGGACATATTAATTTTTTTACAGCAATAGTTGTTTCGGTATTGGCTGGATTACTTGGTAGTATATGTTTATATGCAATAGGTAGATATGGGGGTACAGTATTATTAGAGAAGTATATAAAAAAATTTCCGAATCAAAAACAATATATTTATAAAATATCAGAAGAAGTAAAAAGGAGAGGAAATTATGGTGTACTTATTAGTAAGTTAATTCCGGTAGCTAGAACTTTAGTATCAATACCTGCAGGAGTTTTTAAAATAAATTTTTTAGGATTTTCAATATTTTCAACTATTGGGATAATTATTTGGAATACAGCATTTATAAGTTTTGGTTATATATTTAGTGATGTTATTTTTAAATAATTATTTTAAAATTTGGATAAGATATAAGGAGAATTACACATATTTTAATAATTGTATAGTGTAATTCTTTTTTTGTTAATAGTATCTGATAAAATTTAACAAAAAAACTATTTACAAATCTTATCTAAAGAAGTATCATTTAACTATAAAGATTATTGGATAATACTTATTAATTAATATAAAATATCGGGAGGTACTTATAATGAAAGTTATAGTTGTAGGTTGTACTCATGCAGGAACTGCTGCAGTAGTAAATTTAAAAGGATTATATCCAGAATGTGAAGTTACAGTATATGAAAGAAATGATAATGTATCATTTTTATCATGTGGTATAGCACTTCATGTTGGAGATGTAGTTAAAGATTTAAATGATATGTTCTACAATTCTCCAGAAGGTTTAGCAAAATTAGGTGTAAAAACAAACATGCAACATGATGTTTTAGATATAGATTTTGACAATAAAAAAGTTAAGGTTAAAAATTTATTAACTGAAGAAGAATTTGAAGATAGTTATGATAAATTAGTTTTAACTATAGGATCATGGCCAATAGTACCAAAATTTGAAGGTGGAGATCTAGAAAATATAGTTCTTTGTAAGAATTATAACCAAGCAAAGGTTATAACAGAAAAAGGCAAAAAAGCTAAGAATGTTGTTATAATTGGAGCAGGATATATTGGAGTAGAGCTTGCAGAGGCATTCCAAATGTTAGGCAAAAATGTAACATTAGTTGATGCAGAAGAAAGAATAATGGCAAAATATTTAGATAAGGAATTTACTGATGTTGCTGAAAAGGAATTTAAAGATCATGGAGTAAAATTAGTTTTAGGTGAAAAAGTTAGTTGCTTCAAAGGAGAAGGCGGAAAAGTATCTAAGGTTGTAACTGATAAAGGTGAATATGATGGAGATTTAGTTGTATTATGTATTGGATTTAGACCAAATACAACTCTTATTAAAGATAAGCTTAAAACTTTACCAAATGGTGCAATAATAATTGATGAATATATGAGAACAAGTGATGAAAATGTATTTGCTGCTGGGGATTGTTGTGTTGTTAAATATAATCCAACAGGAGAAGATAGATATATTCCACTTGCAACAAATGCAGTAAGAATGGGTACTTTAGTAGCTAGAAATATTAAAAAACCAACTATAAAATATATGGGAACACAAGGTACATCAGGTATAAAAATATATGAACAATGTATAGCTTCAACAGGATTAACTGAAGAAGGAGCTAAACTTGCAGGAATAGAATGTGAAACTTCAACAATTGAAGATAATTATAGACCAGAATTTATGCCAACTTATGAAAAAGCTATGGTTAAGATTGTATTTGATAAAAATACAAGAAGAATATTAGGTGGACAAATAATGTCAAAAGTTGATTTAACACAATTTATGAATACTTTATCAGTAGTTATTCAAAATAAAATGACAGTAGAAGAACTTGCTATGACAGACTTTTTCTTCCAACCACACTTTAATAAACCATGGAGTTTATTAAATCAAGTAGCACTTAATGTACTTTAATAAAAAGGTTAAAATATCTTAGTATAGTATAATTTGAGGATTTGATATAAGACCTATAGCATTTTATGCCGTAGGTCTTTTATTTTGTTTTAAAATTTTAAGAGTAAAATTTATATTTTATGTTAATCCTAAATTTATATTAATTTAGGAGTGATTAATTTGAATATAAAAATTGATGAAAAGGCAAAAATAGCATTAAAACAATTAATTAAAAATAGTATTGATGATTACGTTAGAATAAAAGCAAGTTTAGCTTGTGGTTCTTCTTATTATGATTTATTTATGGATTTTAAAAGAGAAAATGATAAAATGGTTGTTATAGATAATATTAAGTTTATTTTTGATGAGTATTCAGAAAAAGCTTGTAATGATATTATAATACTGTATGATAAAGATATTTACGTAAAAGGATTTTATATTAAGGAGAATAAATGCAAGATTTAGAAAATGTAAAATTAAGAAAAGAAGAGCATATAAAGTATGCAAAAGAATCCTATTCTAATGATGATTATTTTAAGGATGTAATAATATTAAATAATTCTATACCAGAAATTAATTATGATGAAATATCTCTTAAAACAAAATTTTTAGGAAATATTATTAATATGCCTTTAATAATAAATGCTATGACTGGTGGGGCTGACTTAAGTTTTAATATAAATAGAGATTTAAGTATTATAGCAAATGAATTTAATATACCAATGGCTGTTGGATCACAATCTATAATGCTTAAAGATAAATCTTTTGAAAATAGCTTTAAAATTGCAAGAAAGAATAATAAAGATGGCATCATTATTTCTAATTTAAGTGCTATGAGTTCTCTTGAAAATGTAAAAAGGGCAGTTTCTTCATTAGAGGCTAATGCTATTCAATTACATTTAAATGTTTCTCAAGAACTTGTTATGACTGAAGGTGATAGAAATTTTAAAGGTATGCTAAATAATATAGAAAATATAATAACAAATATAGATGTACCTGTTATAGTTAAGGAAGTAGGCAGTGGAATAAGTTTTGATGCTTGTAAAAAGCTAAAAAATATTGGAGTTAAATATATAGATGTTGGAGGAAAAGGTGGTACAAGCTTTATAAAAATTGAAGCTTTAAGAAATAATAGTGATATATGTAAAGAGCTAATGCAGCTTGAAATACCAACCCCACAATCTATATTATTTTGTAGAGCTGTAAGTGATGATTTAAACATAATATCCTCAGGGGGAATTAGTAATTCAATACATTTAATAAAATCATTAATACTTGGGGCAAATATAGTAGGTATTTCAGGAGCAATATTAAAAGTATATTTAGAAGGTGGAATTTCTAAGGTTAGTGATTATATTAGAAAGATAGAAAATGATAGTAGAATATTTATGGGATGTTTAGGGTGCAATGAAGTTGATGATTTAAAAAATATAAAATATTATTATAAGAATCAAGAGATGGTTAATCATTTTATTAATAATTAAACAAAACTAATAATAACATTAATAATTACTGTGGAAGAAATGTTTGTATTGTGATATAATTTGTATGTTATTCTTTAATGATGGAGGAGTAAGGATATGAAACATATAAAGACAATCAACAAAACAAACATCAAAAATAGTTTAAAGAAGCCTGGATGCAAAGAATGTGCAAACTCATGCCAATCAGCATGTAAGACTTCATGCACAGTTGCAAACTTAGAGTGCGAAAACTAATAAATGAGCAGTAACTTAAAGATTTAAGTTGCTGCTTAATTATTAATGTGCAAGATATATGAGGAGGAATTTTTAAAAATGGCATTAATACATAAATTTAAGCAAGGAGACAATAGTTTTGTCTTAGATGTAAATACTGGAGCAGTTCATATAGTTGATGATTTAGTTTATGATATAGTTGATGATAATGCATTAAGAGATAAAGATATAATTATAAATGAATTAAAAGATAAATATCCTGTTGAAGCTATTAGCGAAGCTTATGATGAGATAAAGGAATTAGTAGATGAGGACATGCTTTATACTAAAGATATGTATGAAGATATAGCTCATAGTTCAATGGATGATAGAGATTATATAAAAGCTGTATGCTTAAATATAATACATGGATGTAATTTAAGATGTAAGTATTGTTTTGCAGATGAAGGAGAATACAATGGACATAAAGGGGTTATGGACATTGAAACTGCAAAGAAGGCAATTGATTATGTTGTTAAAAGAAGTGGCCCAAGAAAAAATATAGAAATTGACTTATTTGGTGGTGAGCCAACACTTATAATGGACACAATTAAAGAAATAATAGCTTATGCAAGAGAAAATGAAGCTAAGTGGAATAAAAATATAAGATTTACAATGACAACTAATGCTACTCTTTTAAATGAAGAAATGATGGATTTTATGGATAAGGAAATGGGAAACATAATTCTTTCATTAGATGGTAGAAAAGAAGTTAATGACAATGTAAGAATAAAAGTTGATGGTTCAGGTTCATATGATGATATACTTCCAAACATTAAAAAAATGGTGGAAAAGAGAAATAAGAATAAAATGTTCTATGTAAGAGGAACATTTACAAGAGCTAATACTGATTTTTATGAAGATGTTATGGCTATGGCAAATGAAGGTTTTAGAGAAATTTCAATAGAACCAGTTGTATTACCTGATGAGCATCCATTATCACTTAGAGAAGAAGATTTAGATACAATATTTGAAAACTATGATAAGTTATATGATGAAATGGTTAGAAGAAAGAAAGAAGGAGACGAATTTAGATTCTATCATTTTAATGTGGATTTAAATGGTGGACCTTGTGTTTACAAGAGAATTTCAGGATGTGGAGCAGGTTTTGAATATGTAGCAATAACTCCACAAGGAGAGGTTTATCCATGTCACCAATTTGTTGGTAAAGAAGAATACAAACTTGGAACAATATATGATGATTCATATAATTCAGAGCTTGGAAAGAAATTTAAAAAGGCACACATATACAATAAGCCAAAATGTAGAGAATGTTGGGCAAGATTCTATTGTAGTGGAGGATGTCAAGCAAACAATGTTAATTTCAATGGCGATATAAATGTTCCTTATGAAATTGGTTGTAAAATGCAAAAGAAGAGAATTGAATGTGCAATAGCTTTAAAAGCGGAATAATATATTAAAAAGTGTACTTAAAGGAGAGATATTTAAGTGATTAAGGAATATACTTTAAAAAATGGCATTAAATTAATATATAAAAATCATAGTTCAAATCTTACATCTTTATGTGTTTCATTAAAAGGTGGAGCATTAATGGATGGAGAAAAGTATGGGGTAGCCCATGCCACAGAACATATGGTTTATAAAGGAACAAAAAATAGAACTGAAGAACAAATAAATACAGAATTAAGTGAAATTTTTGGTTTTCAAAATGCTATGACTAATTATCCTTATGTAATATATTATGGAACCTTATTAAGTGAAGATTTATCAAAGGGAATAGATTTGTTTTCAGACATTATAATTAATCCTGTATTTGATAAAAATGGTTTTAATGATGAGAAGAAGATAATAATAGAAGAACTTAAAGAATGGGATGAAGATATAGAACAATATTTAGAAGATAAGTTATTTATAAATTCTTTCAATAATAGAAGAATTAAATATCCAATAATAGGAACTTTTGAAAGTTTAGAAAACTTAAAGGTAGATGATATAAAGGAATTTTATAATAAAGTATATTTCCCAAGTAATATAAGTATATCTATTATTACTAATATAGAATTTGATAAAGTTATTCATATTTTAGAAAAGTACTTTGGAAGTTGGAATAAAAAAGAAGAAGAACTTAATAAAATTGTTTATGAAAAAAATGAAGAAAAATATTTTGAGGAAGAAAAACAAAATATTAAAACAAGTAAGATTCAAATTAATTACCCTATAGATAATTTAAATAATAAAGAAATTAAGGCTCTCAAAATATTTAATGAATACTTTGGAGATGGAGTAAACTCTAAACTTTTTGATACATTAAGAACAAAATATAATTTAGTATATGATGTATTAACTAGAGTTTGCTATGAAGAAGGAATTAAGTTCTATAAAATAACTTTAAGTACATCAAAAGAAAATTATAAAAAAGCTATAGAAATTATAGATAAATGTGTTAATGATTCATTAAAATTAAATGAAAGATTAACAGATAAAGATTTAGATAAATTTAAAAAGAGCTTTAAGCTTAAAAGATTATTTAGAGAAGAACAGAGTATAGTGCTAGCAAAAGAACTTGCTACATTTAATACTATGTTTAATGATTATAATATATATATTGATGAAACAGAAAACTTAGATGATATAGATTTAAATTTTATAGTAAAAACTATAACAAAAGTATTTGATAAAAAGTTTATTCAGGTTTTAAAATAAAAAAGTTGCCTTAAATTAAGGCAACTTTTTTATAATAAAGGAGGAAAATATATGAAAAAAATACCTTTATTAAAAGCTTTATTAGATTATCATAAAGAAAAAAATCTTATACTTTCCATGCCAGGAAATAAGTGTGGTATTGGATTTTTAGGAGATAAGCTAGGAGAAGAATTTGTAAATAATTTAGGTTTTTTAGATATTACAGAAAATGATCCTTTAGATAATTTACATTATCCAGAAGGTGTTATTAAAGAAAGTGAAGAGCTTTTAGCTAAAACATACAATGCTAAAAATGCATTCTTTCTTGTAAATGGAAGTTCTTCTGGAAATTTAATTTCTATTTTTAGTGCCTTTAATGAAGGAGATGAAGTTTTAGTAGAAAGAAATTGTCATAAGTCTATTTATAATGGATTAATACTTAGAAAATTAAAAGTTACATATATAGAACCAGTAATAGATAATATAAATGGAATTTTCTTACCTCCAGATGAAAATAGAATTTATGAAGCTTTTAATAAATGTAAAAAAGCAAAAGGAATAATTCTTACAAATCCTAATTATTTTGGAATAAGTTATGATATGGAAAATATAATTAAAGACTTAAAAAGCAAAGGATTAAAAGTAATAATAGATGCTGCACATGGGGCTCACTTTATTGCAAGTGAAAGATTACCTAAAAGTTTAACTTCATTAGCTGATTATGTAGTGCTAAGTGCTCATAAAACATTACCGTCATTAACTCAAAGTGGATATTTAATTGTAAATGATAAAAATTCAGATGTTTTATTTTATAAAAATGCATTTTTAAGTACATCACCATCATATCTTTTAATGGCATCTTTAGATTATGCAAGATATTATTTAGACGAATATGGACAGAAGAAATATGATGAATTAATAGATTTAGCAGAGTTTTGGAAAGCAAAAATTAATTGTATTGATAAAGTAAAGTTACTATCTAATTCAGATTTAAATAATGGTTATGAAATTGATAAAAGTAGATATGTACTTATATTAGAAGAAGGGTATAGTGGATATAAACTTCATGAGCTTCTTAGAAAAGAAAAGATTCAATGTGAAATGGGATTTTTAAGAGGTGTTGTTTTAATATTATCACCATTTAATAAGGACAAAGATTTTCAGAAAATTTATGAGGCACTTTTAAAAATAAATTTTGAAGCCATAAAATATTATGGTAATATTGAAAGTTTTAATATAAATACAAAAAAGGTGTTTGAGCCTTTTGAAGTGTTTAAAAAGGATTATGAACTTATAAGATTAGAAGATTCAATAGGAAAAATAGCTAAAGAAGCAATAGTGCCATATCCACCAGGTATTCCTTTAGTATGCCAAGGAGAATTAATAACAGAAGATGCAATAAATATTGTAAAAAATTATTTAGAAAATAATAAAGATGTTATAGGTACTTTAGATGGAAAAGTTAAAATTATAAAAGACAATATGTATTAATATAATATAAAATTATACAAAGAAAGTAACAATAGTTAAATACATTCATATATTATTACTAAAGAGTTTTAATTATACTAAAGAGTGAGAAAGAGAGGAATTAAAATGACTAGATGTAATAAAGGTTATGGAGAATGTAAAAAGGAAAAATGCTATTGTATACCATGCAAAGATAACAAATGTGAAAAGTATGAAAGATGTGCAGAAGAATTAGCAGCACAAAATAGAGCATTATTAGAAGCAATAAATAAAAAATTAAGAGAAGCTAACTGCTTACAAGAAGAAGCAGCTAAATATAGATTAAAAGCAGATCAACTATCAGAAAAAGCTGACAAAAAATTAAGAGAAGTTGAATGTCTATTAGAAAAATTTGAAGAAATAATTAGAAAAACAAATATTTTATTCTGTAAGGCTATAGAATGCTATAAAGAAGAAGCTGAAGATGATTTTGACTGTGATGGATACTGGAAGTGTAGATAAGTAATATGTTGGATGTGAAAATTTAAATTTTCACATCCTTTTTATAAAATAATTTACTCTAATTGGAAATTTTATTTGTTAAATATAAATTATATTGCAAAACAAATTATATTTAAATATTAATAATAAATTACAAAATTTTAATTAATAAAAGTATTGAATTTATTAAAATATAGTCATATAATAGATAAAAAATAAATGTAAAAAATTTTGAAGAGGAAGAGTACATAAAATAGTTCCTTTAAAGAGAGCTAAAGTTTGGTGGAATTTAGCAAGGGTATTTATGGAAGCAGCCTTGGAATTGCTTATTGAGAACTAAGTTTAATGCTTAATAAAATAAGCCGTAATCCTAACGTTAAATAGGAAAGGAATAAATTTATTCTTATAGAGTGAATAAATATAGCAATATATTTATTTATTAGGGTGGTACCGCGAATTAGTAACCTTCGTCCCTTTATTGTGGATGGAGGTTTTTTTATTTTAAATAAATTAGGGAGGATTTAAGAGATATGGAAGAAATTCTTGAGGTTTTAGAGAAAAACAGTAGATATAGTGATGAAAAAATAGCTATAATGACTGGAAAGACAGTAGAAGAAGTAAGAGAAGCTATTAGAGATTATGAAGAAAAAAATATAATAGCAGGGTATACTACATTAATAAATTGGGAAAATACAGGAAAAGAGACAGTTACAGCATTAATTGAAGTAAAAATAACACCTCAAAGAGGTCAAGGTTTTGATAAAGTTGCAGAAAGAATATATAAATTTTCAAATGTTAAAGCTTGTTATTTAATGAGTTCTGGAGGTTTTGATTTAACTGTAATAGTAGAAGGAAAAACAATGAAAGAAGTTGCTATGTTTGTATCAGAAAAACTTGCAGTTCAAGAATATGTACAAGGTACAGCAACTCATTTTGTACTTAAAAAGTATAAAGATCATGGAACTATATTTAAAGATAAGAAGATTAGTGATAGGGAGGCTATATTTATATGATAATGGAAAATATGATTTTAGATAATATAAAAAATATGCCTCCATCTGGAATAAGAAAATATTTTGATATGATAAACGAAATGGAAGATGTAATATCACTTGGAGTTGGTGAGCCAGACTTTGTAACACCTTGGAATGTTGTAGAAGCTGGTATATATTCATTAGAAAAAGGACATACACATTATTCTTCTAATGCTGGATTTATTGAACTTAGAGAAGAAATAGCAAATTATTTGTATAGAAAGTTTAATTTATCATATGACCCAAAAGAAGAAATATTAGTTACTGTTGGTGGAAGTGAGGCTATTGATTTAGCACTTAGAGCACTTGTAGGTCCTGGAGATGAAGTTATAATTCCAGAACCTAGCTTTGTTGCTTATAAAGGATGTACAACTTTTACAGGAGCAACAGCAAAAATAATAAACTTAAAGGCTGAAGATGAATTTAAGCTTATGCCAGATGATTTAAGAGATGCTATAACAGATAAAACAAAAGTTTTAATACTTCCTTTTCCAAATAATCCAACTGGAGCTATAATGACAAAGGAAGAATTAGAAAAAATAGTTGATGTTGTTAAAGATAAGAATATAATAATTCTTTCAGATGAGATATATGGAGAGTTATCATATGATAAAAAACATGTATCAATTGCAGAATTTGAAGAGGTTAAAGATAAAACACTTATAATAAATGGTTTTTCAAAAGCTTATGCAATGACTGGATGGAGACTTGGATATGCTTGTGGAAATAAAGTATTAATAGATGCCATGAAAAAAATACATCAATATGCAATAATGTGCTCACCAACAACAGCACAATATGCAGCAATTGAAGCACTTAAGCATGGAGATGATAGTGTAAGAGAAATGGCATCAGAATATAATAGAAGAAGAAGAGTTTTAGTAAATGGTTTTAGAAAAATGGGACTTGAATGTTTTGAACCATTAGGTGCATTATATGTATTCCCATGTATTAAGTCGACAGGTATGACTTCAGATGAATTTTGTGAAAAACTTCTTATGGAAGAAAGGGTGTTAGCTGTTCCAGGAAATGCCTTTGGTGAATGTGGTGAAGGATTTATAAGAGCATGTTATGCTGCATCTATGGATGATTTAATAGAAGCTATAAAAAGGATAGATAAATTTATAAATAAATATAAAGCATAGTTTTTTAACTATGCTTTTTGTTCACATTTTAAGTAAAATAATGTAAAATTTATAATATATTAAATTTGTGGAGGTTTTGGTTTAAATGACTGATAAAAAAATAGATTTAGGTACAGGAAAGATAAATAATTTATTATTTAGATTAGCACTTCCTGCAATTATAGCTCAAATAGTTAACGTTCTATATAATATTATAGATAGAATATTTATAGGAAGAATACCAAATGGAGAAATTGCTATGGCGGGAGTTGGAGTAGCTTTTCCAATAATAATGATAATATCAGCTTTCAGTGCGCTTATTGGTATGGGGGGAGCGCCTCTTGCAGCTATAAAGATGGGAGAGAAAAATAATGATGAAGCTGAAGAAATACTAAGTAATAGTTTTTCAGCTCTTATATTATTAGGAATTATACTTACTATAGTTTTTACTATTTTTAAAGAACAAATGCTTTGGGCTTTTGGAGCAAGTGAAGCTACAATAAAATACTCAAGTGATTATTTAGGATTATATATTTTTGGAACTATATTTGTTCAAATAGCATTAGGAATGAATCCTTTTGTTAACACACAGGGATTTGCGAAGACTGGTATGGCTACTGTTATAATAGGTGCTATAATTAATATAATTTTAGATCCTATATTTATATTTGGTTTTGGAATGGGGGTTAAAGGTGCTGCTCTTGCAACAGTTTTAGGACAATGTGTCTCAGCTATATGGGTTCTTAAATTTTTATTTAGTCAAAAAAGTATATTAAAAATAAGAAAAGAGTACATGATTCCAAAACTAAAAATTATATTTCAAGTAGTAGCTCTTGGAGTTTCACCTTTTATAATGCAATCAACAGAAAGTCTTGTAATGATTATAATGAATAATCAATTATTAAGATATGGTGGAGATTTAGCAGTTAGTGCTATGACTATAATGAGTAGTATAATGCAGATAGTGTTATTACCTCTTGTAGGTTTATCCCAAGGTGCTCAACCAATAATAAGTTATAATTATGGAGCAAAAGAAGGAAATAGAGTAAAACAAACATTCAGATTATTATTTACTTATTGTTTATGTTATACAGGAGTTATGTGGATTGCTTTAATGATGGCTCCAGGTTTTTTTGTATCGATATTTAATGATAATTCAAATCTTATGGATATAACAACTTGGAGTATAAAAATATTCTTTGGTGGAGTTATTGCATCAGGAGCACAAATAGCGTGCCAACAAACATTTTTAGCTCTTGGACAAGCTAAAACATCATTAATATTAGCTCTTTTAAGAAAGATAATACTTCTTATACCATTAGCATTAATATTACCTATGATTTTTGAAAATAAACTTAAATGGACTTTAATGGCAGAACCAATTGCAGATATAACAGCAGCAACTATTACTGTAATATGTTTTGTATCATTTTATAATAAAAAACTTTCAGAAGATGCATTAGGTTCTGATAACGTTAGTAAAGCTTAATATAAATAAAAAAGGACTTTTTACTTAGAGTGAATTCTTAGTAATAAAGTTCTTTTTATTTAATAATTATAAAATTATGATTAAAAAATTTTTTGTGGTAAAATATATTAGTAGTATTAAGGAGGTAAAAAATGAGAGAATTAATAGACTTACATACACATACTGTGTCTAGCGGTCATGCATATAGCACAGTTAAAGAAAACATAGATAGTGCAAGAGATAAGGGAATTAAATATTTAGGAATTTCAGATCATGCTCCTAAAATGCCAGGCACTGCACATATATATCATTTCCATAACTTAAGAGTTATTCCTAAACATATTGATGGTGTTAATGTTTTTGTTGGGGCAGAAGTTAATATATTAGACTTTGATGGAAATGTAGATTTAACAGATGATGATTTAAATAATCTAGATTATGCAATAGCAAGTTTTCATCCACCTTGTATAAATCCTGGAACAGAAGAAGAAAATACAAGAGCTGTTATAAATGTTATGAAAAAGCCAAACATAAAAATAATAGGTCATTTAGATGATTCAAGATATCCAGTTAATTATGAAGAAGTTGTAATTGCTGCAAAAGAAAATAATATTTTATTAGAATTAAATAATTCATCTTTAAGACCAAATGGTTTTAGAGTAGGAGCCTTAGAAAATGATAAAAAAATGTTAGAGTTTTGTAGAAAACATAAAGCCAAAATAATATTTGGTAGTGACTCTCATATATGTTATGATATAGGAAAGTTTGATAACTGTATAAATTTAGTAAATGAAATAAATTTCCCAAAAGAACTTATAATTAATTATAATGAAGAAGAAATAAAAGGTATATTTAATATATAAATTGTTTAGGGCTATTTTAAATAGCCCTAAATTACTTTTACATAAAAATAAGAGGGGTAAGTATTAATGGGGGATAATAAAACTGTAAATATATTTTATTCTTTAGAAAATGAAGAAAATATATTGAATAAATTCAATAGTGATATTTTTAAAGTATATAATCATATTTTTAAAAAAGATAAAATTATAAAATTTATTAAGTATTATAATTTTTGTTTTGATATGTACAATGTGAATTTTATAAGTTTTAATGATATAAATTAT
>NZ_JAUNLM010000080.1 GCF_030532265.1 Clostridium sp.
TGCCATCATAGAAAATGGATTGAAGCAATGAAATAAAAATAGACGGAACCTATTGGCTCCGTCTTATTAGTTAAAACAAATTGATAAATCTTGCTAAAAATTTATATAGATAATAAAATAGAACTATAAGTAATATAGTTCTAAAAATAGGTATAAAAAAAAGAAGTTACTCAAACCGGCCAGTTAGACAACTTCTTTTACACATAAGACCAAAGTCCTAGGACTAAGTCTATACTTTTCTTTATTTATTATATTGTTATTATATAAGATTTATTCAAAGAAATCAATAATAAAGAAGTATATATACCATATAAGAACTATTCTTAAATAATTAAGAATAGAGGGGAAATGATGGGAATATTAGCTAAGAAGTTAAGCAATAGAGATTATATAAGTCATCTTTATGAAAATGAAGTGGATGGTTATATACAAGTTATGCAATTGAAAAATAATAGTGTAATTGATATTAAAAACTATAGGGGATTAAGTATAGAGAAAGCGATTGAAAAATATACTGGATCAACAGATATATTTATAACACCCAATTTAACTTATAATGGGAAAAGACAATGTAAGAATATAAGACAGTTAAGATCACTATATATAGATTTAGATCATGATTATTATAGTTTTAATGATTTAGTTTATAATACATGGGATTTAGTTAATGAGGGAAGGATACCTTGTCCGACAATGGTTATTTCAAGTGGTCGAGGAGCACATTTATATTGGAGAATTAAACATGCTCCATATCAGGCATTAGCAACGTGGCAAGAGTTGGAAGACTATTTGTGTTACCAATTAAAAAGTTTAGGTGCAGATAAAAGAGCTACTGATGCAGCAAGAACTCTTAGATTACCAGATACCCTGAATAGTAGAAATAATGAAGAGTGTAAGGTAATGTTAATTAATAATCATATATATTCTATGTATGATTTAAGAGAAAAGTATTTAAACTGGAAGTCAAAAATACTTAGACAAGAAGAAGTTGTAGAAGTAATAAATAAAAAGAAAGTGTCAACTAAGATAATTCACTTTTTTACAAGCTATACACTACATATTACAAGAGTAGATGATATTATCAAACTCTGTGAATTAAGAGAATATAATGTTACTGGTTATAGAAATATGATTCTACATTGTTATGCCTATTGGTTAGGAGTAACTCATAGAAGAATTGAAGAGTTAGCAGATGAGGTAAACCAGTTGAACAACAAGTTTACAGAACCATTAAAGCAAAATGAGGTAGATGCAATTTTAAGATGTATTCCTAAAGCAATAGAAAAATTTATGAATTACGAGCAGGGAATAAGGTCAGGAGAAGTAAAGAGAGTTTCTAAAGGAATGAGAGATAAAGGTGGTTACTGGTATAAGAATGAAACACTTATAGATAGACTAAATATTACTTTAGATGAACAAAGGCATCTTAAAACAATAATAAGTGAAAAAGAAAAATATAGAAGAAATGCTTATATTAAAAAAGAGAAACAAAGAGCATCAAGAAGAAATAAAAATGGCTTGACACAAAAGCAACAGGAATTACTTGATTTAAAGGTAGAAATATTAAAATTAAGGGAAAGTGGAAAAAGTTTAAGAACTATAGCACAGTTATTAAATATATCTTTAGGAAAAGTACAAAGAGCTCTTAATAAGTAAGAGTTTTAGGTGTATCGAAAAATATTCCCTTTATAAATATGTGTACCTATAGTCTTAGGGAGAATGTACTTAGTTTTTTAAAGGAATTTATATATTTATATAGAATTATACAACTTATAGATTATAGAGTTAATGGAGGTTACTATAGTTGTATAGTGTAAGAGATGTTGCTAAAGAGTTGAATATAAGTAGACAAGCAGTTTACAAAAAATTGTCTATGGATTCTCTAAAGAACTATATAGTCATGGTTGATGGTGTAAAGTATTTATCGGAAGAAGGTTTTCAACTATTGAAAACTAGTTGTATGAAAGCAAAAGGTATAACAGAGGATATGTCAACTGATTTAACTACAGTTGACAGTAGTTTAATTGAAACATTAAATACAGTTATAGTATCTAAAGATAGAGATATAGAATATCTTAAGGCTGAAAATGAAAAGTTATTAGAGTTAATACAACAGCAAAATCAATTATTGAATAATAGTCAGGAAAATCATCAAAAAGCTCTTAACAATACAGAATTATTATTGTTAGAGAAAAGACAGCAATTATTATTAAGAGAATCAGAATATAAATTAAACATAAAGAAAACTTTTAGGGAAAGAATAAGAATTCTCATAAAAGGAAAATAAATTATAATGACTTTTAATTTTAATATCATAAACAACTATATATATAACATTATATATACAATTAAATTTATTTTTATATACTTGTATTATATATATTTTTTGAGAGATTAGTTTAATTTAAAAAGCAGCAATATATTATTATATAAAAGAAATTAATTATATTTTTTTGAAATTATATATAAATTAAAAACATCTTAAATATTTAATAAAATTTTAAAATATGTTTGAAAAATATTAATTTTTAAAATAATATTAAATATAAGAGATGGTGATTTTATGAGTAAAAAAACAATACAATATTCATTACGAATATTTGAAGAAGATAAAGAAAAATTAAAAACATTAACTAAACAAGGAAAAAATATTGCAGATATAATGAATTATATGTTAGAAAAAAATTTTGAGGACTTAATAAATGAAGATATTAAAAGATCTTTTACTTTAGAAGATAGAATTAGATCTTCTAAAGATATAGAGTTCATTTATATTGTTGAAGAAAAAAATTGTTTAGATTCTAAAAAATTTTTGGTATATGTTGAAAATGATTTTAAATTAACTAAGAATCATCTGTTATTTAGAAAAATGAAGGAAGATGAATTTTTATTTTTTGATGAGAAAAATGTTAAAGTAAAAAAAATAATAAAAGAGAACTTTAAATCTTTTATTAGAGGAAAAATTTACGATAAATCTTTTGAAAGTTTCGAAAATAATTTTGAAAATTTTATTGAACAAAAAAATAAAGATAAAATATTTATATTAGATATAGATAAAATAATAAATGATTATTTAAAAAAACTAAGAGATGAAAAATTAAAAAATAAAGTTATTTTAGTTAAAATTGATAATTATCAATTTTTAATTTCAAACTATGATAAAGAAATTCTAGGCGGTTTTTTAAAATATAAAAATTCAATTTACAATATAATAAACAATAACTCTGAAAAATTTAAGCTACAAACATTTTATAATTCTTTAGATGATAATGTTTATTTGTTATGCGATTATGAAATATTTGCTGTAGTTTTAAACTATCAAGAGTTTTATAGATTTATTAATAAAAAAACAAATATTAAAATTTCTTTAAATAATGAAGAGATGTATAATTTAAAGAAAGAATTAAGTAAGAAAAAAGGATGTTATATTTAAAATTAACATTTATATAAATTATTAGAAGTGTATTAAAAATATATTATTTTGATACACTTTTTTATTTAAAATGAATATTAGAGTACTTAAAATATATTTTAAATCAATAACTTTAAATAGTTCGTATTTGTATATAAAAACGAACTAAAAACGAATATGTAAAAAAGTAAGTAAAATTCATAAAATATTTTATATAAATTTTATTTTTTTAGTTCGTTAATTACTATATAGTTAAATGAACTATATAATAATATAGTGTATTTTAAAATGGAAAACTGAAAGGAATAAAATATGTTAATAGGATATTGTAGAGTTTCAACTAATGAACAAAATTTAGATAGGCAAATAGAAAGTCTTAAAAATTATGGATGTGAAAGAATTTACTGTGATAAATCAACAGGTAAAAATTTTAATAGGCCTGAATATATTAAGTTAAAAGATAATATTAGATCTGGAGATATATTAGTAGTACATGAATTTGATAGATTAGGACGTAATAAAAGATTAACACTAAAGGAAATACAATACTTTAAAGAGAATAATATTAGGCTAATAGCATTAAATATTCCAACTACACAATTAAACACAAATGATAGTTTAATGTTAGAAACTATCAATAATATAATAATTGAACTTTATACTATGATGGCTCAAGATGAAATTGAAAAAAGAGAAAAAAGACAAAAAGAAGGAATTAGAATAGCTTTAGATAAAGGAATTAAATTTGGACGTAAAAAAATAGAATATCCTAGGGAGTGGGATAATGTTATTAAATTAGTTGAAAATAAAACTATAAATAATATAAGAGCAATGGAAATCTTAGGTCTAAAGAAAACAACATATTATAAGTTATTGAAAGAATATAGGAATAGTTTATAAAAAGATAGAAATTAATTATATTAGCATAAAAAATATTTCTAATTTTAAGAATCAAAATTTGTAAATATTAAATCAAGTAAAAAATAATTTTCTAAATTGCTAAATTTCAATAATTATGAAATAAAATACTTATTAGTAAAATATATACATATAAATGGATATTATTTAAGTTAGATTTATAAAAAATTCTATAAAAAAATATTGAATATTTATTATAAATATAGCTTTTAAAATGCAAATTAATTCAAAATAAGTGAAAATTAATTAAAAATGATGGTTTTAATTATGTAAAATTTACGATATAGTTGTGAAACATAAGTAGTAAAAAAAAATCATAATTGGATGATCTGAAAAGTGAAATTTTTGCTTAGAGTTATATACATATTAAAATGTAAGATGAAAAGTTTAAATAATAATAAAATTAATCAAATTTTATATGAAAAATATAGTCAAAAATATAGCTTATGAAAATTTATGATAAAATTTCAATTTTGAAATACAATAAATTACATTGAATTTCAAAAAAAAATAATTGTTAAAAATTATTAAAAAATGAATAATAATTCATATTCAAGAGTCTTTAATTAATAGAGACTCTTTTTTTTCTTGTATAAAATTAATATAATCTAAAGATTAAATAAGGAGAAATTTAATGACTAAATGTAATGACTGTAAAAATAGCTTTGAAGTAGAAGAACTAAGGTGGTGTTTTTGGTGTGGTTCAACAGTATGTAAGAATTGTATAAAAGAACACTTAGAAAAACATGAAATTATTATAGTTGAATAATTAAATTTATAAAAAGAGAGGAGAATTAATAAATTATGCAAATTACAGAACAGGATTATTTAAATTTATTAAACAAATATAACATACAATATAAGGTAGAGCCTAAAAGTATAAAAGTTATATGTCCATTTCATGATGACCATAATCATTCAATGGCTATTAATAGAGATAAACTTTTTTGGAAGTGCTTTAAAGATGAAAAAGGTGGAGAAGATCCATGCGTAGCTAATAGTAGTATATTTAATTTTTATGAATTAAAAGAAATGCTATTTAAGATTTATGGATATTAATATTTTTATTTTCTACTAAGACAGTAAAATAAAATATCAAAAAAATAATTTTTAATAATAAAAAATATAAAATAACTAAATTATAAGAAATTTTTTTATTAATATAGAAAAGAATGGCTTTGATTTTACTGATGTATAAATTTATAAATAAGGATTTAATTTTAAATAATGTAAAATATATACTTGTAAATTATTTATTACAAAGGAGAAATGAAATATGAAAAAAAGTAAAATTATGGCCATAATTTTATCAGCAGCTATGTTAACTTCAATTCCAAAAGTTAATACATTAGCTAAAAGTAATAATGATTTAAATAATAAAGTTACAATAAGTAATAATACAGAAGATTTACAAGATGCGTGTATTACAAATAAGTCAGGAGATTTAAAAGTAATAGATGATAAAGGAAATATACTACATGTATCAAATGAAGGAGAGATGATTAAGGTTTATAACCAAGAAGGAGATAAAGCTTTAGTTAGATTACAGAGAACTGGAATTAAAGGATATATTGAAAGTTCAAATATTTTAACTATTAAGTCTGGTGATATTAATAATGTAACTAGGATGAATAGATTAGGTTCAATTATTAATGTTAGTAGTGCTGTAAATGTTAGAAAAGGACCATCAATGAAAAATGATGTTGTTGATTTACTTAATAATGGTACTAATATAAGAATAACTGGAAAAACTGGACAATGGTATAGAGTTAGTGTTAATGGGTTAAAAGGTTTCATATTTGAAGAGTATGTAAAAGAAGGACAAGATTCAAACACCAAACAATATTCTCATAAGCAATCAAAAAAAGAAACTGTTAATCATAAACAAGGATCCATATCAGAATCAAGTACACAAGCTAAAGCTTCTGATAAGGAATCACAATGGACAGGAGACCACAAGGGTTCAGTTGT
>NZ_JAUNLM010000016.1 GCF_030532265.1 Clostridium sp.
ATTTAGTATTATTTTTCCTTGACTAAATTTAATAAATATTACATATAAACATATACATATTAAACTTAATAAATATATTTTATTAAACGAAAAATTATCTATTCTAAAATAAACATAATAAATGCAAATTATAACTAACGGAACTATTAAATAATCTAAATATACTATTCCCTTCAAATTATATGCTAAAGATGAGTCTTTTACTATACTCATAAATAATATAGATAAATTTCTAATAAATATTCCAATCATACAAGGTATAAAAAATATTTTTATTTTTATAGGTGAATTTTTATAAAATTTATTTATTGCTATTAAAAATAAAAAAAGTATAAGTAAAATCTGTACATAATATATAATACTTATCATATTAAACACTCCTAAATACAAACTATGTTACTTATACTTATTAAATATTATTTTATTTTATTCCTTTAATCCTAAAACTTGTATTCCACCCTTTATACATTTTATATCAAGAGGGAAGTCAGGACCCTTTTCTCCATCTATATCAGTTACTATATCTTCATCACATTCTACTATAACTTCATCAGTTTTAAAGTGAATTACTTTATCCGATTCTAAATGATCTCCTCTTAATACTTTTAAAAAAAGAGGTAATAATTCTATAACAGGAACTGCTTTAAATAAAATTAAATCTAACTTTCCATCTTGTATATCAGCTTTAGTAGCTAAATTAAGATTTCCAGCTGTTCTACCATTAAAGACTAATAACAAATACATTTCCCCATTATAATTAACTTCTTTTGATTTTAAAGTTACATTTAATTTTCTAAAATTAGGTAACTCCTCAATTCCTTTTATATAGTAAGCAAGCTTTCCAATAGCATTTTTAAGATGTACATCAGTCTTCTGTGATACATCTGTAAAAAGTCCCGTACTTGCAACATTTATAAAATATTTATTATTTATTTTACCTATATCAACTTTTTGAGGTATTGAAGTAAGAATTCTAACACAAGCATCTTTTACAACTTGAGGCATATCAATAAATTTACCAAAGTCATTTGCAGTACCAACAGGAAGTATAGCTATAGGTATATTAACACCTTTTTTCATCATAGCATTTAAAACTGAATCTACAGTTCCATCTCCTCCAGCTATTAGTATATGTGCATAATTATTATCAATACAATCTAAAGCTTCACTTATATCTCTTCCTCGTTCTATTCTATAAGGAATTATTGTGTAACCATATTCTTGATATATTTTTATTATATTATCTAATTCATTTATTATTGCGTTCTCTCCAGAGTAAGGATTATAAATGAAACGTACCCTTTTCATTATTATTCCCCCTTTAGTCAAAGTTAACTAATATTATACATTTTTAAGAAAATATTGTCTACTTATATTTAACTTAAATACAATTAATAATTATTTCTAAAGTCTATCTAAAGATTTTATTAAAATTTAATTTTTTCTTATATTTAAGTAATTTGTATGCTATAATTACTAACTGTAAGTTATTTATGATTTTTAGGAGTGGTTATATGAAAAAAAGTTGTATTCCTAACGTATTTACTTTTATAAATTTATCATGTGGAGTTCTTTCTCTACTTTCAACATTTGAAGGCAAATACGTTCAAGCATCAATATTAGTGTTGCTTGCAGGATTAGTAGATAGGTATGACGGAAGAGTTGCTAGATACTTAAATGTGTCAAGTGAACTTGGAAAAGAATTAGACTCATTAGCAGACCTTGTATCATTTGGAGTTGCTCCTTCTATTTTAATCTATACTTTATTTAATTTTAAATATCTAGGACCATTTGGAATAATAGGTTATGCTATTCTTTTAGCATTCCCAATCTGTGGTGCATTTAGATTAGCTAGATACAACGCATCTACATTTACTGGTGTATTTACTGGAGTTCCTATTACAATAGTAGGTTGTTTTATGTCATTATTCGCAATTATATCATTTTATATCAAAATAGAAAATATAAACGTATTTATTCCAGTAATACTTATGATTTTAGGATCTTATTTAATGGTAAGCACATTAAAACTTAAGAAATTATAGTATTTTAATATCTCAGATATTTTTAAGTATCTGGGATATTTTTTATTCATCTTCATCTCTTATTGTATTTGCTGTATCATTAAATAAATTTAGCTCTGTATCTATTTCTGTCTGTATTATGCTCTTTATTCCGTTTTTTGCTTTTCCATTTGTATAACTATCAAATACAACATCATTTTTTATCTTACTATATTTTAAATAATTGTGTTGATGCTTATTTATAACATCCATTATTTCATCAATCTTCTCTCCAACTGCATCAACCCTATTAATTGCACTTTTAACTTCCTTATCTTTTCTTCCATATATATTATTAAGTTCTGCCGCACCAGCAACTAATAACCTATATGAATCAACATAGGACTTTAATAAATCAGATAATCTTCTAAGTTCTTCATATTGTACATCCATTGCTTTTTTTGGCATAAAGTACTCCTTCAAAATAGTTCTATATTTTTATATTATTTTTTTTTAAAATTTTTATTCCATTAATTTAAATACAAATTATTATACAAATTAATTTTATATAAAATAAAAATAGGGCTGCTAAAAACAGCCCATATATTACTTATTTAAAGTAATTTCATCTGAAAATTCTACATCAGTGTTTATCCATTTTAAAAAATCATCTTGTAATTTTTTATTATTTTTCATTTCTGTTTCACAGCTTATTTTATCTTTATATTTTAAGCATCCATTTTCATCTTTATTTCTATAATCAAATTCAATATCATTAAAATCTTCTAATTCATCATTTAATACATCTACTTTAAAAAAGAATTCATTTCCATCAGGATATCTACAATACATAAAGCTTCCTCCTATTTATTTACCTTACAATAAGGCTTAAAATATGCTCTCTCATATTTACATAATGGACAAACAGCAGGCGCTTCAGTTCCTTCATGTATATAGCCACAATTCATACACTGCCAATAAGTGATTTCATCAGACTTAAACATTTTACCTGTCCTTATTCTTTCACAAAGAGCTAAAAACCTTTCTTTATGTTTTTCTTCAACTTCTCTAAGCTCTCTATAAAACTCAGCAATTTCTTCAAAACCTTCTTCTTCTGCTATTTTTTCAAATTCTTTATAAATATTTTTATCCTCTTCATTTTCAAAATAAGCCGCATCTATTAAATTATCTTCTGTTGAACCAATTTTGCTTAAATATTTTTCAAAAACCTCTCTTGAATGAGCATATTCATTTCCTGCAGTTTCATCAAATATTTCTGCAACCCATCTAAATCCTTCTTCTCTAGCTTTTTCTGCATATAAATTATATTTACCTCTAGCTCTTGATTCTCCAGAAAAAGTTTTATAAAGATTTTTTTCTGTTTTACTTCCCTTTAACTTCACGGTAAACTCCTAATAATATTATTTTCTATTTATTTTATTCTTATCTTTTAAATTTGTTCCCTTCTGATATGGCTACCTTGCCATTCTCACATATAAGAATAAACTCTTCTCCATTTCTATCTTTAGTATTAAGTCTTACTCTATACCCCCAAAGCTTTCCTAAATACCTTAATGTTTCTTTAGCATAAGATAATTCTAGTTCTCTGCCGTCAAAAACATGTTCTAAAGTTAAAGTATAATCTCTCTTATTTAAGTCTATAACCCTAATATGAGGTATACTTCCTATTCCAGAAGAAAATGCTAAATTATCTCTTATACTTTCCCATCCTATATCATCTGAAACTTCTTCAACAACAAAATCAAAACTTCTTCTTCCATATTGAAAAAGATTAAGTTCCTCACATAATTCCTTTGTAAGATATCTTCTTATAAAAGAAGCATCTCTTTCAAGAGCTCTAACTTCAAATACCTTTTCTCTTCCATATCTTTTTTCTAAATCCATAAATATTTTAAAACCTATATAATAAGGATTTAATCCACCAGGTATTGGAGATACTACATCATTATGCCTTTTTAAAAACTCAAGATATAAATCTTCTGATAATCCTAAATTTTTTAATATATTATAATGACAAAAACATGCAAAGCCTTCATTCATAGTTTTAGTTTCTATTTGTGGTAAGAAGTATTCTGTTTCTCTTTTCACTATTCTTAAAATATTTTTTTCCCACTCCTCAAGTTTTCCATATTCTATTATAAAGCCAACTACATCATCTCTTGGCTCTAATGGAATCTTATCAACTTCTGGTTCTTCAATTTTAATATCACTATCAAGAAAATCTCTATTTACTATTTTATCTTTATAATCCTTTATTCTTCTATCTCTTATTTCACTATCACTTAATTCTTTTACACCTATAGATCTTTTTATGCTATATTTTACAGCATGAGCTGCATCTAATATTTTTTCTACTTTATCATATCCTATATTAGGATTATTTATATATCCTCTAATTATATCAGCATCTAATTTAAACATTTCTAATGCTCTATCAGCATTTGTTCCTTCTTTAAATAATCTATTATTTTTAAAAAAGTCATTATGTCCATAAACATGTGCCATAGTTAATATTTGAAGTAATAAAGTATTATCTTTCATAAGATAAGCAAGACAAGGATTTGAATTTATCACCATTTCATAAGGTAAACCAGTAAGATTTAATGAATATAAAGTTTTATTTTTCTCGTAAGCTTTTCCATAACTCCAGTGTGGATATTTAGAAGGCATACCAATATATGCTTCATATCCTATCATTTCATTAAAACCTATTACTTCAAACTCTTGAGGATAGTAGTCTAATCCTAAAGCTTTAGCTTCTTTTTCTATTTTCTCATTCCACATTTCTAAATCTTTTAAATTATATTCCAAGAAAATCTACTCCTCCCCCATCTCCTTACTTAGCATTTGTCTAAGTGCTTCCCATAAATCCTTTTTCTCTTTTACTATAACTGTAACAAAATTATCTTCTTTTATTTCTTTATTAAATCTATAATACATAGTTGTTGAATAGGTTGATGGTAAAAGTTCTGCATATCCAAACATATTACTAATAATACAAAGCTCTTTTACAGCTTCCATAGCATTTTCATTATCTTCAGTCCAGTTATCTCCATCACTTGCGTAAACAGGATAAATGTTCCACATCTCTTTAGGATATTTCTCTTTTATAAGATCTAAAGCTAAATTAAGTCCACTTGATATATAAGTTCCACCTGATTCTGCTTTATGGAAAAACTCATATTCATTAACTCTTTTAGCAACTGTCGTATGTGATATAAACTCAAATGCTAAATTATTATATTTTCTCCTTAAAAATCTAGATAATACAAAGAAAAATGACCTTGCTAAATATTTTTTTGTACTATCCATTGAACCAGATACATCCATTATAAACACCATAACAGCATTACTTTCTCTCTTTGGCTTTTGTTTAACTCTGTAATATCTTAAATCATCTTCTCTAAATGGAAATCTTCCAATATCAACTGGTTCATTATTATTCCTTAATTCTTTAATAGCTCTTTTTTTCCCCTGCTTTCTAGCTATTTTAGACATTACAGTTTTCTTTTTTGCAAGTCTAGGTCTTATACCATATCTTTGGTAACCACTTCTTCTACCTGCACTTTCACTTATTATTTCTGAATATTTTTTCTTATCTAAATTAGGAAGATTTAAATCTTCTGCTATATAATCCAATAATTCATCTAAAGTAACTTCTGTTTCATATATGTCATCACCTTCTGAATTACCAGCACCTTTATTGCCTTGACCTTTACCTGGTCTTCCTTGACCTATTTTATCTCCACGTTTTTCTTCACCAGTACCAGTTGCAACACCTTTTGAATTTTTACCATAAACAAACTGATATTCTTTAATTCCTCTTATAGGAATTTTAAATTTTTTATTTTTACTTTCTCCAATAATGCTTTCTTCAGATAAAATATCACCTAAATTCTCTTTAATGGATTTTTCTACTAATTGCCTATGCCTTCTTCTATCTTCAATAGATCTATCATGGTCTATTGGATTTATAGTATTATCTCTAAATATAGCCATAATTTTTATCTAATCTTTCCATAAATTATTAGCAGCATATTTTAAGATTACATCACAGCAATGTAGACAGTAACCATTTTTTTGCATTTCTTCTACCATAGCATTATATTTTTCAGTTTGCTCTTTATCTCTTACTCTTGATTTTGTTATTATTCTTGAAAGATCCTTGACTGATGCCATAAGCTTCTTTTCTATAGCTTCTTTAATTGGCTCATAAGATGTATATTCCATCTTTCCACCATTTCTAACTAAATAGAACATATATGATGTTACATCAGCTCTAAATCCTTTAGCTGATGATTCAGATACTCCTATTTGTTCTTCTATACTTCTCATAAATTCTTCATCTGGATTTAATTCTTCTCCAGTTGATAAATCTTTTATTTTACTCTTATTTACAAATGCTTCTGCATTATCTATATAATTATTAAAAAGGCTTTCTGCTTGTTCTCTAAACGAATGTATAAACGCCTTTGTAATTTCTTTTTCTAAAATTTTATTGTATTCTTTTCTAATTGTGTCTTGAATAAATCCTAAATATTTTTTCTTGTCATCAGATCCAATATCCATTTCTTTAACTGATTTAATTATGCTTTCCATTATACTAAGTGGATTTATACAATTATGCTCTGAGTTTGAAAGAGCATTATCTATTGCTTTAATTATAAATCTTGTTGAAATTCCCTTCATTCCTTCATAAGAACCTGCTTCTTCTCTAAGTTCTCCTATATCAATTCTCTTAGTTGATCCTTTTTCAACTATTTCTTCACCATTATATATTTTAAGTTTAGTTATAGGATCTACTTTATTTGAACCTGTAAGTCTTGAAAGAATCGCAAACATAGCAGCTATTTCAATTGTATGAGGTGCTATATGAGCATTAAAACTACTCTTTCCTAAAATCTTTTTATAAATTTTAACTTCCTCATCAAGTTCTAAACAATACGGAACTTCTATTTTCACTATTCTATCTAATATAGCTTCATTTGTATGGTCTGCTTTAAACTTGTTCCATTCAGCTTCATTTGAATGAGCTACAATTACCCCATCAAAGTAAATCATTGAACCTTTACCAGGTGAAGGAACTGATTTTTCCTGAGTGGCAGTAATTATTGTGTGAAGATATTCAACATCATTTTTAAATACTTCTATAAATTCAACCATTCCTCTATTACCAACATTAAAAGCACCATTTAATGAGAAAATTCTTGGATCATCTTCTGGATACATGTCCATTTTAGAAATATCAATTGAACCTGTTAAAATTGAAGTATCTTGGTTATTAGGATCAACTGGTGGAACTACACCGATTCCTTTTCTTGACCTTATAGAGAAATTTTTTCTCTCTATAAGCATATCTTCATATTTACCTCCATACTCATGTGTAAGTCTATATTTACATACTGGACATAAATCTCCTTCTATTTTCACACCAAGTAATTCTTCAAACTCTGGTCTTAAATGATTAGGAATTAAATGCAGAGGTTCCTCATGCATTGGACATCCCTTTATACTATAAATAGGCTCACAATGTTCAAGAGCTTTTTTTAATGATTCAACTAAAGATGATTTACCAGCTCCAACAGGACCTACTAAATATAGAACTTGTCTTGATTCTTCACCTCTCATTGCAGCTGAATGAAAGTAATTAACAAGTTTCATTAAAACTTTATCAATTCCAAAAAAGTCATCTTTAAAAAATCCATATTTTCTTATTACTTCATTTCCATAAATTCTTTTTACTTTATAATTATCTTCTCCCTTTAAAACTTCTACTCCATCTTTTAAAATAATGTCATAAAGCCTTTTATGAGATAACTTTGCAATTTCTGGATTCTTCTTAACTATTTCTAAATAATCAAGAAATGTACCATTAAATTTTTCTTTTTCTCGGCTTTCTCTATCACTTTTAATAAACTCTTTAAAATCCATATAGCGTCCCCTCCCTTTGTTAAAATATATTCATTAAGTAATATAATCTATACCAAAAATAATTAGAATTTATAACTTTTAACAATACCCATCTATTTACATTCTAAAAATTCTCATATATAATTTAAATATATTTTAATAAAATTAAATAAAATCAAAAACTTTGATTAGAAAAATATGGTCTATTTAACTTATACAGAGAATTGTCTTTTTAGCTGAGAGAGACTTTAAAGTAATTTACCAATACAAAGTGCCTCTATGAGTTCTTTAATTGAAATTTATTTAAAGTAGATTAAAGCGTGAACGCACGTTATAGCGTTATATAATTTTGAGTTATATGTTTTTACATATAAACAGAGTGGGACCGTGGAAGCTATTACTTCTGCCTCTGTATTTTGGAGGCAGAAGTTTTTTTATGCTTATAAAAATTTTATAAAAAGGGGGAATTTTTTTGAAAAAATTATTTAACAATTTAATTTTTAAGCTTCTTTTAGGAGTTGTCATAGGTATTATAATTGGTAATATCGCCTCTACTTCAGTAATTGGTGTAATAGTTACCATAAAATATATACTAGGACAAATTATATTTTTCTCAGTTCCATTAATAATTTTAGGATTTATTACTCCATCTATTGCAAAACTTAGAGAAAATGCAGGTAAACTTGTAATGTATACAGTTCTTATTGCTTACCTTTCATCAGTGTTTGCAGCACTTTTATCTATGATTGCTGGATATAATTTAATTCCTAAGCTTTCAATAGCTTCAAATGCATCTGGTCTAAAAAAACTTCCAGATTTATTATTTAAGCTAGATATACCACCTATTATGAGTGTTATGAGCGCCTTAGCTTTAGCATTACTTTTAGGATTAGCTACTGGTTGGACAAAATCAGATTTATTTGAAAAACTATTAGATCAATTTCAAAATATTATATTAAGCATTGTAAATAAAGTAATTATACCAATACTTCCATTTTTTATAGCAACAAATTTTGCTGCTTTAACATATGAAGGTGGAATAAAAACTCAATTACCAATTTTCTTTGTTGTAATTTTAATAGTTTTATTTGGACACTTTATTTGGCTTTCTGTTTTATACATAATAGGAGGAATTATTTCAAAAGAAAATCCTTGGGAAGTTGTTAAATATTATGGACCTGCATATCTTACAGCTGTTGGTACTATGTCCAGTGCAGCTACATTACCAGTGGCCTTAGAGTGTGCTAGAAAATCCAAATCACTTAGAGAAGATATAGTTGATTTCGCAATACCACTTTGTTCTAATATACATTTATGTGGTTCTGTTCTTACTGAAGTTTTCTTTTTAATGACAGTATCACAAATATTATATGGAAAACTTCCTAGTCTTCCAACAATGATATTATTTATATTTTTACTTGGAATTTTTGCAATAGGTGCACCTGGTGTTCCAGGAGGAACTGTTATGGCATCATTAGGATTAATTATAAGTATATTAGCTTTTGATGAGGCTGGAACTGCTCTTATTTTGACTATATTTGCACTTCAAGATAGTTTTGGAACAGCTTGTAATGTTACAGGAGATGGGGCAATTGCTCTTATGCTTACAGGTATCGCTAAAAAGAAAAATTTATAATTTTAAAACTTTAAAGTATAAATTTATTTAAATTATATTTAAATAAAAATAAACTAATAGAATATTATATAGATATAGGATAATTAGTATAAATTATTATAAATCCTATATCTATTTTTAATTTCTATCAGTTTACTTTTTTAAAAGTTATTAAAATTTTTTTACTTTATATTTATTGTATTTTCAAAATAATATAACCATAAATATAATCTCTATGTCATACTTTTTATTAAATTTATTATTTCTTCTCCATATTTTAAAAGTTTTTTTTCACCCATACCTCTAACTTTCATAAGTTCATCTTTATCTTCTGGCTTTTTATTTGCAAGCTCTATAAGGGTAGAATCTGAAAATATTATATAAGGTCTAATATTCTCTTTTACTGCTTTAATTCTTCTCCATGATTTTAAAGCATTATATAGTTCCTTATTTAATATCTTTTCACTATCTTTTTCAATTTTCATAAAAACTTTTTCTTCTGACTTTAATACTTTAATTGATTTATTATTTAATATAAGCATAGAATATGTTCCTGGCTTTAAATTTACATATCCAAATTGTATTAAACCTTTTATTATTTCTCTTATAAATTTATTACTATATTCTTTCATAAGTCCAAAAGTTGTAATACTATCTAATTTATTTTGTATTATTTTTGGTCCCTTTATTCCCCTTAATATATCAACTAAAACAGATATTCCAAATTTTTCTCTTGTTCTAAATATAGTTGATAAAATAATTTGACTTTCTCTTGTAAAATCCTGAATTTCATCGCTATTTATGCAATTTGTGCAATTATTACAAAAATCGTTAATATATTTATTATCAAAATACTTTAGTATAAATTCTCTATAACATCCCTCATATTCAGCATAATTAACTATAGATTGTAGTTTTCTAAGAGCTACTTCACGTCTATCAATTACACTACTTTTATTTATTAGAAACTCAACTCGCCTTATATCTTCTCTTGAATAAAAAAGATAGCAATCACATTCTTCTCCATCTCTTCCCCCTCTTCCAATCTCTTGATAATAGCTTTCTAAATTTTTAGGCAATGTTACATGAACTATATATCTTACATTGGATTTATCAATTCCCATTCCAAAAGCATTAGTTGCAATCATTACTAACTTTCTTTCATACAGAAAATCTTCTTGTGACTCATGCTTTAATTCATCAGACATTCCTGCATGATATTTTAAAACACTATATCCTAAATCTTTAAGATTTTCATATATAATTTCCACTTCTTTTCTTGAATTACAATATACTATTCCTGATTCATCTTCATGACTCTTTATTATACTTTTAAGTTCTTCTTCTTTATAAGCTTCCTTAAGTATATGTATATTTAAATTACTTCTATTTATATCTCCTAAGTATATGTAAGGTTTTTTTAATCCTAAAAGTCTTATTGAATCTTTTCTAACTTCATCTGTTGCTGTAGCTGTAAATGCAGAAACAACTGGTTTACTTTTTAAATTATCACAAAATTTATTTATATATCTATAACTCCGTCTAAAATCATGTCCCCATTCTGAAACACAATGTGCTTCATCTATAGCAACTTGAGATATATTTAAATCATTCATCATATTTTTAAAATAATTTGACTCTAGTCTTTCTGGCGATATATATATAATCTTATAAAGACCTAATGAACAATCTTTAAGTATCTCTTTTATTTCATCATTATTTAATGTGCTATTTATATAAACTCCATTTATGCCTATTTCTTTTAAATTATCCACTTGATCTTTCATAAGTGAAATTAAAGGGGATATTACAATAGTAATTCCTTCAAATAATATTGCTGGAATCTGATAACATATAGATTTACCACCACCTGTTGGCATAAGACAAAAAACATCTCTCTTATTTAATATAGTATTTATTATTTCAAGTTGCCCTTCTCTAAATGTTTTATATCCATAGAACTTATATAAAGCATGATAAACCTTCTCTAAATTATTCATTTTAGTCTATCCTCCTCATATATTTCATATAATTAGTTATACCATCTTACTTTAACAAATTCCACTTAAATATAATATTATTTTTACAAATTTAGTTAATTAAATTAACCATATGATAACATTTACATGATATAATATATATATAAATAAAAAACATTTCTCGTACTAAAAGGAGGAGATTTTATGAGTCCATTAAGTCATTTCGTTGATTTTTTATTACCAGTTGCAATGATAATCTTCGGGGTATTATTTGCTATCAATCCCCCAAGTGATATAAATGAAAATTATGGCTTTAGAACAAAGCGCTCTATGAAATCTAAAGAAGCTTGGAGATTTGCAAATACTCAATTAGGTAAACTCTGGATTATTCTTGGTATTGTTTCAATTATTTTTATTGGTATAATTAAATCAACATTAAATCTTACAGATGATTTAGTATCAATGATTGGTTTATTTGGAACATTATTCTCTATATTTATATCACTTGGTATTGTTGAAGAAGAATTAAAATTAAATTTTGATAAAAAAAATAAACTTAAATAAATTTAAAGTGGCGAAATATTTCGCCACTTTTTGTATTTATACAATCTTCCATTTTATAATTATAGAAATTATACTTAAATCTTCATCTTTTTCAGCCCATATCTCATGTCCTTGTTTTTCAACTAAAATTTTAGTTATAGCAAGCCCAAGTCCAGTATTTTGTCCTGTTCTCATTCTATCAACAGTAAAAAATCTCTCAAAAATTCTATCTACATCTATTTCTTCTATTTCATCTGTTCTATTAGAAAATTTAGTTATTATATAATCATTTTCTTTTTTTAATGATATGCTTACACAGTCTTTTGCATATTTTAATATATTATTAATTAAATTTGTAAATATTCTATTTATAGCTTTTTTATCGCCATATACTTTGTATGAGTTTTCATCTATATCTATACTAGGTTCTATTCCCTTACTTGATATTTCTTCATAAAAGGCTGCTATTATTTCACACAATATATTGTTTAAATTAACTTTTTCTATATCTAAGTCATACTCATTAGCTTGAAGTCTTGATAAATCATAAAAACTTGATATTAAGTTTTTAAGAACTATAGACCTTTTTTCTATTATATTTAAATATTCTTCTTTTACATCCTTATCAATACTTTCATCTTTAAGTAACTGAACATATCCAATAATTGATGTTAATGGCGTTCTTAAATCATGTGATATATTTGCTATAGCCTGCCTAAGTTCTAAATCCATACATCTATATTTTTCTTCTGTCTCTTTTCTTAAAATTATACTTTTATTTATTTCTATTATTAATTTTTCAATTTCTATACTAGGATATTTAATCTTAAGTAATTCATTTGTTTTTCTATTATTTAATTTTTCAACATCAAACCTTAGCGCTTTTATATTTCTTATTAGTAAAATTAAAAATATTATTAAAATAATAATTATAAATAATAAGAATACTATTATTATTCCTTGCAAATTAATCACCAACATCTATTTTCATAATTTATTTTATTTCCTGTCTATTAAATATAAATATTCCTATTGAAGTAAATATCACTGTATATATAATTCCACCTAAAACAGAAAATAATAAAGTTATATTACTTGTATTTATTGAGCCTACATTAGATAATAATGTAGTTAGCAAAATATTATTAAGAATATTAAACTTTTTCCATACAAAAGTCTCCATAATCCAAACTATACCACCTATATTTCCAATAACTAAATAATATATTAAATAAATTATTCCTCTTTTTATAGTTATAGCTAATAAATTTGCAATGGAAATTCCAGCTATATATAAAGGTATTGAACACAAAAATCTATTTATAATGTTGCTTAGCAAACTTATAGACATTCCATCAGATGGCAAAAACATTAATGCTATAATTAATGCTATTATACAAATAATCATACATATGAAAGCTAATATTATTTGAGCTATAAATTTTCCTAAATATATTTCAGTTCTAGTTAAATTTGACACTATAATATTTTTATATGTACCTTCTCTATAATCATCTAAAAAAACAACTGCAAATACCATAACAATCATAAGAATAAAATTAAAGGTCATTCCAAAGCTTCCTATAATAATTTCTCTTGTTATACCTTGACCATCAAAAAAATCAATTCCTAACATCATTAAAGCAATCAATCCTATAAGTGCAATAAGTAACTTATATATAAATGATCTTTTACTATACTTATAAAGCTCTGCTTTAACTAGATTAAGCATTTTTATCACCTCCAACTAATTGTAAAAAATAATCTTCTAAATTACTTCCAATCCTTTGGAGTTGATATACCTTTATACCTTCTTTTACTAACATAGAATTAACTATATAAGGTTCATTTATAAAATCATAAATTCTTAAATTATTTCCATTTAATACATCATAAGATTTACAGCCTAATTTTTCTAATACAACTGATGCCTTTTCAGAGTCGTCCACTTTTATAGATATATGATGTCTACATTTTTCCTCTAATTCTTCCGCTGATAATTCTTCTATAAGTACTCCATTATCTATAAATCCATAACATGTTGCAAGTTGAGAAAGTTCACTTAATATATGGCTTGAAATTAAAATAGTAGTTCTTTTTACTCTATTAAGTTCTATTAAAATATCTCTAATTTCTTTAATTCCCATTGGATCTAATCCATTTATTGGTTCATCTAATATTAAAAAATCTGGATTACCAAGTATTGCAAGAGCTAAACCTAATCTCTGCTTCATACCAAGAGAAAAATCTCTAAACTTTTTATTTCCTGTTTTATCAAGGCCAACAATTTTTAATGTCTTATCAACTGAATCCTTCTCTACAATTCCCTTTTGAATTCTATAATATTCTAAATTATCTTTAGCACTTAATTTTGGAAAAAACATTGGAGTTTCTATTATTGCCCCAATTCTCGAGTGTTCTTTTATTCTTTCTTTTTTATTTACTTTTCCAAATAACTCTATTTCACCTGATGTTTCATCTGTTAATGATGTAATCATCTTAATTATGGTTGTTTTTCCGGCACCATTTCTACCTACTAAACCATAAATATCTCCTTCTTTTATAGTCATATTAATATTATTTACTGCAAATTTATTTATATATTTCTTTGTTACATTTCTTGTAATAACTATATTTTCTCTCAAAATTTTTTCACCTTCTTATTAATGTTTATATATAGAGTCTAATGTAAATTTTAAAAGATATATTAAATTAAACATTAAGAAAGTCTTAATTAAATATTATTAGCATGTATTATTGTAACTTAAATCCAATTCCCCATATTGTTTTTATATAATCATTTTCTTTATCTATCTTATTTATTTTAGAACGTATATTACTTATATGTACATTTATAGTATTATCATCACCTAAAAATTCTTCATTCCATACTGATTCAAAAAGATTTGCCTTTGTAAACACTTTATTAGGATTTTCTAATAATAATTTTAATATTGATAATTCCTTTGCTGTTAAAGGTATTAACTCACCCTTAACTTTAACTTCTAATTTTTCCTTATCTAATTCAATTTCCTTATATCTTAAAACAACTTCTTCTTCAAACTTTTCTTGTGGAAATTTTTTGTACCTTCTAAGTTGAGCTTCAAGTCTTGCAAGTAATTCTTCTATATTAAATGGTTTTGATATAAAATCATCTGCACCTATTTTTAATGCATTTACCTTATCTATTTGTGACGTCTTAGCTGATATAACTATAATAGGCATAAATTTTTCTTCTCTTATTTTTTTTATTATATCTTCTCCGCTTATTCCAGGTAACATTAAATCTATAAGCACAGCATCATAATCATAAAGTTCTATGCATAATCTTCCTTCACTGCCTGAAAAAGCTTGAGTAACATTATATCCTTCTTTAGTTAAAATTCTATATATTAATCCATTTATATCTTGATCATCTTCAATTATTAAAATTCTTTCTTCCCCTATGTTTTTCATCTTATCCCTCTTCTTTCAACCTTTTTATAAATAATTATAAACTTTTAAAAAAGACCTTTCTTATATTATAAATTATAATAATTATAATTATAACTACCAAATAATTAAATATTAAACTTAAGTTATAACTGTGCCACAATACTGTGTCCATAATTCTTATATGTTTTCCAATTGGATACCAATCATAAACATTTAATGTTAAAGTATCAATATTATTTATATCATCAACAAAACTGCCCTTAACTAAAAAATCTACATACTTAGGTTTACCTAAATTAAATGTAGATAATTCTTTATATGGAGTATTTCCAATGGCATTAACTTCTGAATAATTTATATCATTTAAATTATTTACACTTGCATATGCTTTTATATAAGAAGAACCTTTTATAACTAATGGTTCCTCTTTATTTATATTGTATTGAACTATTAAATTAACTCCATTTCCATCAAAACATGTATAATCTGCTGCTTTCTTGTATGGTAAATATGGTATGCCAAATAAAATTATTAATAAAGCTATATTTATTATAATTTTTTTCACTGTAACACTCCTTTGTTTAGTAGTCATTTGTATAATTATATAAAGTAGCATTAAAATTTATTAATCTTTATAAATTCTATTTACATCTATATCTTATTTAATATTAATCAAAACATTTAAAAACTAATATTAATAATTTAAATATTATCTTTTTTGATAACTAATATTTTATTTATTAATGATATTTTCAAGAAGGCATATGCAAAAATTGCTCCAACTATACAGCTTAAGGAAAATGGTATTACATATAAGAATAATGATGCTTCTTTTCCAAGCAATAAAGATGCTATTGGATATGCAAGCATAGCACCTATGATTCCTGTCCCTATAAATTCTCCTATAACTGCAGAAAACATATTTTTAAACCATTTATAAAATAAACCTGCAAATAATGCACCAATCATACTTCCTGGAAAAGCTAACAAACTTCCAGTTCCTAATATATTCCTAATAAATGATGAAGAAAATGCATTTAAAATTGCAAACCAAGGACCTAAAGTTATTCCTGAAATAACATTTACAAAATGTTGAATTGGAGATATTTTTGCTCCAAACATAGGTATTGAAAATGTTCCAAAAAGTACAGATATTCCAATAAGCAATCCACTTAATACTAATTTGTAAGTTAAGTTTTTTTCTTTATTCATTATAAAATCCCTCCAAAATAAAAATTGAGTATAACCTTAAGGTTATACTCAATTTATTAAATATATTTATATTCATAAATAAGCACTCCCTACGTTGGTACTAACCATATCAGGTAATAAGGGTTTAGAAATTTTTAATTTCAATCTCAGCAAAACTTATGGCTCCCCTAGCTTTAAATTTATCTTTTTCTTACATCTTGTAATTCTCTTTTTAATAATTCTACTTCACAAACAAGATTATTTATATCAGACTTTAGTTTTTTTATTTCTTCTTCATATTTTATATTTTTATTAGTTGTAGTAGATTCTGTTGTGTTTATTGAACTTGTAGTTCCATCATTTGCATTATCTGGAGTTGGGTTTTGTTCACAAAAAGGATTTCCTACATTTTTATATTTTCTATTATAATATCTTCCTGGTCCATTTTGAAAATATTGTTGTTGTGCACTATATGTTAAAATAACTTGTCCTATTAACTCAAACCAGTTTCCTATAGAGTTTTGAATATTAAATGGCATATTTCCTGACATTACTTGACCAATTATATCTCCAATAAGCACAAACATTTGTGGATGTAAATCTTGAAATCCTCCTGGAACATCACTACACTGTTCATTTGGATCTGAACTTGCACTATTGTTAGAAGTTCCACTATTATTACAGTTTGAATTATTTTTATTATTAAAATTATTTTCAAATAATGATGAAAATTCATTTATAAATTCATTAAAATCATTCATTTCGTATAATCCAATTTAAATCCCTTAAATAGTACTTTCAGTTATTATAGTATTCTAAATAACCATTCTTATTACTATATATTTATTCTTCTCCAAAAACTTTTTTTCTAAGCTCAATTCCTGTCTTTGTTATTGCAACTCCCCCCATTGCAGTTTCTCTTAATGATGGTGGTAATTGTCTTCCTACTTTATACATAGCTGAAACTGTATCATCAAATGGAATTTTTGATTCTACTCCAGCCATAACTAAATCTGCTGTACAAAGTGCACTAACAGCTCCTGCTGCATTTCTTTTAGCACAAGGAATTTCAACAAGACCTGCAACTGGATCACACACAAGTCCTAATATATTTTTAAGAACTATTGCAGCAGCATCTAAACTTTGCTTTGTGCTTCCTCCCATCATATATACAGTAGCTGCTGATGCCATTGCAGCTGCTGAACCACATTCTGCTTGACAACCTCCTTCTGCTCCTGATACTGTTGCATTCATTGCTATAATAGTTCCTATAGCTGCTGATGCAAAAAGCCCCATAATAAGTTCATCTTCTGTTTTATTTAACTTACCACCAGCTGCCAATATAACTGCTGGAAGTATTCCACATGAACCAGCTGTAGGACAAGCAACTATTCTTCCCATTGATGCATTAACCTCTGATGATGATAATGCCATTGCCATTGCAAGTACTGTTGTTGTACCAGTTAATGTTTTATTTGATTTTAAATATTCATGTATTTTATATCCATCTCCTCCAATAAGTCCACTTACTGAATAAACTTCCTTTTCCATTCCTTCTGTAGCAGAATCAATCATAACTTTTATAGTTTTTCTCATTCTTTCTATAACAGTTTCTCTTGAATCGCCTGACTTTTCCATCTCCATCTCAATAGCATATTCTGCTAAAGAAATATTTCGTTCCTCACATATTTGTAAAAGTTCTTCTCCACTTCTTGCTTGCATTATTCTTCACCTTCCTTAACAGGATTTATCATTATTACTCTGCTTATATGTTCTATATTCTTTATTTTATTTATTGTTTCATCATCAATTCCATGATCTAATTCAAAAACCATATTTGCTCCTTGTCCCTTTTGCTTTCTAAACACACTCATAAATGCAATATTTATTCCTTTATCATAAAGAAGTGTAGTTACTTTAGATACAACTCCTGGGACATCTTTTTGAGCTATTATAAGTGTTGGATAATCTCCAGTAAATTCAACTTTATTTCCATTTACTTCACTTATTTTTATTCCACCACCACCAATTGATGAACCAATAACTTCTCTTCTTTCTCCTGATTTAGTTATCATATCAAATTTAACTGTATTTGGATGCACATCTCCTAAATCAACTTCTTCAAAAGAAAAATCTAATCCCTTTTCTCTTGCAATATTTAAAGAATCTCTAAGTCTTTTATCACTTGGCTCCATTCCAAGTATTCCTGCAACTAATGCTCTATCAGTTCCATGTCCTTTATATGTTTTGGCAAATGATCCATGAAGATAAAATATTACCTTTATAACTTCGTCTCCTGCTACCGCTCTTGCAACTTTTCCAAGTCTTGCAGCACCTGCTGTATGAGAACTTGAAGGACCAATCATTATTGGACCTAAAATATCAAAAACACCTACATTGTTCATATTTATCACCTTATCCTATGAATAAATTTTATAAACTAAAATATTTTTTATTATTTAATGAAATACTATTATTTAGTTATAGTTTAATCCATTATTATAACTTTTATCAATACTATTAAATACAGTCATTAAATTTTATTTTAAAAGCTGTTAATTTATTGTTCATACAATGATGTTATATTTAACTTACTGTTAATGCAATTTAAAATTAAGGGGTGAATTCTTATGGATTTATTTGTAATTATAGAATTAGCTTTTATAATTATCTATTCATTTGCTATTTTAAAGAATTATTTTAAAAGAAATGCACTAAAAAAAGAAGGACCTTTTGTAGTCCTTAAAAATTATAATTTATCATCAATTATATATATAATTATACTTGCTGTAATAGCTTGTATTTATATGATGTGTGTTGATCAAAGTTCAATGATTGAGAAGGTATTATCATTTATAATAATATTACTTTTAATATTAAATATATTTATAAATTCTAAATTATTACTTACACATGGTTCACTTTATTATATGTATTACAATGTTCCTTATAAATCAATAAACTTAGTTAAATATAAGGAAAAATCAAAAGAAAGTTACTTAATTAAATTAGAGTTTGAAAAAACAGTTTTTAATTTTTCTATGAAAAAAGCATCTTTTGACGATTTTTATGAAGTATTAAAATATAAAAAAGTAAAAGTAGAAAAAGCATAACAGATTTAAAGGAGATTATATAAAAATATATAATCTCCTTTTTATTTAACTATTTTTTTAATTTTAATCCACTATTTTTATTATTTCCAGGATTAAATAAACTTTCAAAGAAATTATCAAATCCATCATCTTTTAATTCCACTACTGAATCATCATTTACATAAAATTTACTCATTGTTGATGTTATTAAATCAAATTTCTGTATATTATTTTCTTCTAATAATACATTATAAAGATAAGCTAAATGATTTTGAAGATACTCTTGCATTTCTTTTATTTCCTCATCAGTTAACTTTCCTTCCTCATAAAGTTTTTTTACTGGTCCATTTCTAAATATAAAATATGCTGATGACTTTGATATTGTTTTTATGTAATCTTTAACTTCTTTAGTTTCCATTCCTTACACCTCATTTATTTTTTCTATAATAATTTAACTACATTTGTACTAAATTAACAAGTTTCTCTCTTATCTTCAATTTATTATTTTTTAGTATTTATAGTACTACTACCTTTTTTAATTATATTACTATATAAAAATTCTAAAATAAAAAGAGGCTTAAAGCCCCTTTCATTTTAATATTTATAAAAACAACTACCTCCAATAAATTCACGTAGTATTGAATTTTCTGGAACTTTATCTATTGCTACTTCTTTAAAGAAATTTAATAATGATATAAGCCTTTTAGCCTCATTATATACACTACTTTCTTTTGTTATTTTTTTTAGTTCATTTAAAGCATATGGTTTTAAAACTGAAAGCTCATAAACAAGTGTTGAATTAAACATATCATCGGCTTCTTCTTGATATATAAAAATATTTTTCTTTTCTCCATTTTTTATTGAAGGCCACATCATTAATGTTTCTTCTCCACCATATCCTCTTGATAAAAAGTCTCTAACTATTCTTCTTATTTTTCTTACATCAGTTGTTGGTATTCTATTATGATTATCTAAATTTAATTGAGTTAAAGCAGAAATATATACTTTATGCTTATATTCATTTCCTATTGATTGAGTTAATACAGGATTCAAAGCATGTATACCTTCCAAAACAAGTATTCCATTTTGAGGTAACTTAACTTTATGTCCACACCACTCTCTCTTTCCTTTTTTAAAGTTATATGTTGGTATTTCTACTTCCTCACCATTTAACAACCTTTCTAAGTGCTCATTTAAAGTTTTAAGATCTACTGAATATATTGATTCAAAATCATAATCTCCATTTTCATCTCTTGGACTATCTTCTCTATTTACAAAATAATCATCTATACTAAGAGGAACTGGCATAAATCCATTTACTCTTAGCTGTATACTAAGTCTATTTGCGAAAGTAGTCTTACCAGAAGATGATGGTCCTGCAATTAATACCATTTTAACTCCGCTTTTATCTGATATTCTATCTGCTATTTCTGCTATCTTTTTTTCATGAAGTGCTTCAGAAACTAATATTAAATCTTTAAGACCATTATACAGTATCTTTTCGTTTAAGCTTCCAACTTCTCCAACATCTAATATTGATAACCATTTTTCTGTTTCATAAAATATATTAGATAGTCTTTTTTGTTCCTTATATGGTGGTAAACTATTTAAATTATCCTCAGTAGGTCTTCTCAATATAAAGCCTGGCTCATAAAACATTAAATCCCAAGCTTTTATTACTCCAGTTGAATATGCCATTTCTCCATAAAAATAGTCATATCTTCCTTCTAATTCATATAAATTTACATTTTCAAAATCTACACTTTCTAAAAGTTTAACTTTATCATCCATCTTATAATTTTTAAATATATCTATCGCTTTTTTTCTTGATACTTTTATTTTATTTATAGGTATATCCTTTTCTATAATATTCTTCATATTTTCTTTTATTTTTATAATGTCATCGTAACATAAAGCTTTTTCTTTATGAATTTCTCCAAAAATGCCTTTGCTTATTGAATGCTCTATTGTTATTTTTGAATCTTTAAATAAATCTAATGCTGCTTTTATAAAAATAAATTGTAATGTTCTTGTGTACACATTCATTCCTTCTACAGTATTAAAATAAACTTTTTCTAATGTTCCACTAGAAGGTATTTCCTTCATTAGTTCATAATACTCACCATTAAATTTACATAATGCTATATCTTTTTCTTCATCTTTATAATATTTATCTATAAAATCTTTAAACCTCAATCCCTCATCTACTGATACAGAACTTTTATCTTCTAATGTTATATATAATTTTGTCATATATACTCCTCCTGTAGCTATACCTAGTTTTAATATAATTATATTACTTTTTATTCCCTGATAAAACTTATTATATTTATATTTTGAATAAAACACTTAAATTTACAAATATTATTTATGAGGTGTTATTTATGTTTAATATTTTTTTTAGAACAACTATTTTATATATAATAGTTGTAATAACAATGAGACTTATGGGAAAGCGTCAAATTGGCGAACTTCAGCCTTATGAGTTTGTAATAACTATAATGATTTCAGATTTAGCTTCTATACCTATGCAAGATGCTAGGCTTCCTCTTATATTAGGTATAGTGCCGATAATAACTTTATTGCTTTTAAAGGGATTATTATCCCAAATACAATTAAAATGTCAATTTGCAAGAAGATTAATAGAGGGTGAACCTGCTATACTTATTTATAAAAGTAAAATAATGTATTCTGCTCTTAAAAGTCAACAAATTAATATAGATGAACTTATGGAGGAAATTCGTTTACTTGGTTATTTTGATTTGGAAGAAATACAATATGCAATATTAGAAACAAATGGTCACATATCAATATTACCTAATACCGTTAGTGGTACTTCTAATTCCCAAACTTCTCAAACTCAAAATCAATCTAAAGGTAATAAGGAAAATAGTAAATCTAATCAAACAAGTCCTAAACTTCCTAAAATATTAATCTCAGATGGTAAGATTAATAAAAATCCTTTAACTAAGGTCAATAAGGATGATGAATGGATAAAAAAAGAATTAAAAAAATATGGACTACACGATATTAAGAAAATTTTAATTGCGCTTTATGATACAGAAGGAAACTTTAAATATCAATTGTTTGATAAATACACAAAAGGAGGGAATTAAATGAAAAATATAATAGTATCTTTAATATTATTTTTAACAGTTACTACTTTCATTGTTTTCTCTGACTCAAAAATTCAAACACTTTGTTCAGATATAATTTCTAGAAGTAATAAATTAGAAGAAACAATAGATAACAATGATTTTGAAACTGCTTATAATTATAGTGTAGAATTACTCGATTTATTAAAATCAAATGCTTTTATCTACACAATATACCTTAATCATCTAGATATAGATTCTATAATTGATGAATCAGTTAAACTTACTGTTCTTGTAAAATCAAAAGATCTTAGTAATTCTCTCGTGAGTCTTCATTTGATTAAATATAATGCTGAAAGATTAATGAAATTACAAAATATAACTATAGAAAATATATTATAAAAAAATCTTCTACCAATTTAATTGGTAGAAGACTTTTTTTATTTTTGAGTAAATGATGAACATTGTGTAGTATTTCCATAAGTTGATACACTTGAAGATATATCAACATAATTTGATACACATCTTTGATTTTCATTATGTATGCAATTAGATACATTACAACTAATTGCCATATTAGGATTTGGTGATTGTTCAATTGAGCTAGTCATTTCATTGCCTTTTTCATCAAAGCTCTCACATGCTGTATGTGCAGCAATATTTGCATGAACTCCACCAACTTTTATTGATTGATTACAACAAAAGTTTTCTTTATTATGAGCACATTCATTAACTCCACATCTTAATGTAGCCATTATAAAACCACTCCTTTGTTTTATTTACTACATTATTATTTGCAAGTAAGATAATTTTAATCCCTATTTAATAAAAATTATATTTTCTAATCTAAATTTTATTTTAATTATTTAAATATAATAATAAACTTTCTTATTTTTCTATATAATTTTTAACCCTTTTTATTACCATATTTATACTTCCATCACCATTTCTTACTATTTCAAACTTATCTTGGTCATTATAAACTTCTTCATCTATATAAAGATCTATTTCTTTATCAATTTTAAGCCTTACCCTTTTTAACTTTTTCTCAACCCAAGTTTTATCTACTTCTACATTTTCAATTCCTTGCGATTTAACAAAACTTGAAAATTCATTTTTCATTGTACTTTCATTGTTAAATAGTTCATCCGAAAGATTATCAATATTTATAATTTCTTCCTCTTTAAGTTTATTTTTTACTGTTGATCTAACTCTTTCTGCTCTATCTGCATCTTCTTGAAATTTTTCTCTTGTCCAAGTTTCTGTAGCTTTTAAAAATGTTTTTGTCATATCTCTTTCATTAGTTATTATAGAGCATCCTAAAAAATTATTTATAAAATAATTTGCGCCATATTCATCTTCGTTTTTACTTTTCTTTTGCTTATCAAGAACCATAAGATTATATTTGTCATCTTCCCTTATAGGCTTTATAAAAGCTGCCTTTTGAATCTTTTGAGAACTTCCTGGAAGTCCTGCTGCTTGAGGTACTATTCCAATTCCTATTTTATTATCTATAAAATCTACTTTATGTGTAAAATTCTTTATATAATCCATTTTTAATATTGCAATCATAGGTCCCTTATCTGTTACTACAGATGCTATAATTAAATCACAAGAAGGTATATTAGTATTTCCATTCATTATTGCAAACATCTGTCTTGCAAGTTCTTTTGAAAGGCTTATTAAATCATTATCTATCCCATTTAAAAAATCTTGTGTTACTTCTTTTACAATACTTCTTCCTTCATTAAATTTAGCATACTTTAATTCCTCATCTTTAAAACACTTTTCTATATGTTTAAATATAAATTTATATATATCTTCATTTAAATCCAATGAATATTCATTTAATATAGGTTCTCCCCCATTACTATCTAAAATATGTATAACAGCTTCATTTATATTAATATCGTTTATGTACTCCATAAAATAAAAATCCTCCAAACAAAATTTCAATAACATTTTATATTTTAACATAAAAATTTTGAAATTTATTCTTTTAAATTAGTTCTTATAAAAGTCAAAAAAATAAATATTCTATATTTTTATAGAAATTTTTGTAAATTTTGTTATAATGTAAATATATTTATTAAATAAGGGGTATTTTATGGGAAAGTTTTCTAAAGAGTTTAATCCGTCAAGAATCAAATTAAAAAAAATATTATTAAGTTTAATTGGTGTGTTTGCATTACTACTTATAGTATTTCATACAACTCCCGAATTATCTATTAGATCTAAATTATTTTTAACTGGCTATCCTATTGAAGCTATTAAATATAATTTTGAAATTAATGAATTTCAAACTAATTTAGATGCTGAAATTTTAGAAAAAGAAAATTCAAAAATTTATAAGATTACAAACTTTAAACCTAATGATAAAAGTGATTTTTTTAATTTTAAAGTTAAAAAATCGGGAATTCTTTACTTTTCCTCTACTTATGGTGAAGCATAAATTTTAAAAATTTTATTAACACTTTTAGGAAGGACTAACTAATCAATATGAAAAAAACAACTATAATAACATATATATTTATTGTTATTGCTTTTGTAATTGTGTTGTTTGTAAAATATGATTCTAATAAATTTAATTCAATATTTTTTACTAATAATAATTCAAATTACTATTTTACACTTTCAACATCAAATGGAAATACTAATGATATAAATGAAAAAAACTATTTAATTCTTACAACTTATAATAAAAATAATAATAACAAAAAGGAAATTTTTAATTTAAAAGACTTAAATAAAGATAATAATAAATCTATTTATATTACAACTGCTAAAAGTAATAATAACTTTATTTTTATACATGACTTAATATCTGAAGAAATCATATCTATCAATATAAATAACAAAAAAACTCAATTACTATTAAGTGGAGTAGAAAATTCTAATAATCTTTTTACTATAAAAGATTTTGAAGTAACTGATAATAAACTTATATATTCAGGTATTAACAAAGAAGGTTCTTTTATAAATATACTTGACTTAAATACTAATAAATCAACTAATATTTTTAAATCTAATATTCGTGCTGAAATACCTGTTACTATTGATTTAAATAAAGCCGCATTTCTTTTTGAAAACAAAATTTATTTATATTCTATAGATAATAATAAAATATTAAATAAAACAGCTCCTTTATATAAAGATAATTTATTACTTTATAAAAATACAATATACACAATAAAAAATACTGATGAAAATCTTAAAACTTTTGTATCTTTACCATTAGATTTTAATAATAATTTATCCATAGAAAAACCTATTTTAAAATATGTAAATAAAACATCTGATATTTATAGGTCTAATGATAATATAGTGATTGAAAATTACTTTTTCAATACAAAATCACAAAAATTATATACAACAATTTTAAATAATAAATCACAACCTTATAATACAACTATAATTGGTGATTATATTATTTCTAAAAAAGGTAAATTTAAAAAATTAGAATATGACAAAAATTACAAAGAATATAATTTAGACTTTGATATTAATTATGCTCCAAATACTTTAGATATTGATGAAGATAGAACAATAAAAGTTTCTTGTGATGGTGCTGTTGTTGTACTAAAAAAAGGGACTAATGAAATAATAGATAGTTTTAATGGATTTATGCCTGAAACCCCATCTTTATTACTTAGAGACTTTTACTACAAAGATAATCATCTATATGGTATAGTTGAGCAAAAAAATTCACCACCACAAATTATATCTTTAAATATTAAAACTGGAAACTTAAGAGTTATTAAGCAAATACTTAAAAATATGGATAATATACTTCAATTTTACATCTTCAATGATACTATTGGTTACTTAAGTTATTCTGATAATAATTATATAGCTAGTATTTATAATAATTCAGAACATAAATATTATAATTATAAGTTAAATTGCTCTGATACTATAAATGAAATGTTATTTAACGATAAATATATCGTTTACCAAAGTTATAATAATTTAAGTATTATTAATACTTCTACTGGAGAAAGTAAAAATTTTAAACCTGAAGTTAATTATAATCTTTATAATATAACCTCTGATTCTATTATAATGAAATCAAATAATAAATTTATTATTATGGACTTTAATTTTAATAAAATAAAAACATTTTCAAATAGTAATAAATTAAATAATCATTTAAACAAAAATAAGGACTAAATAGTCCTTATTTTTTAAATACTTTCTGCAATATTAGCTGCATGATCTCCTATTCTTTCTAAATTACTTATAACATCTAAGAATATTACACTTGCATATGCAGTTGTTTTACCATTATTAAGTCTTCTAATATGACTAATTCTAAGTTCTTTTTCCATAGCATCAATTGCATCTTCTAATTTATCTATTTTACAAACCTTTTTAACGTCTTTTTCGCCGTAAGTCCTTATTGCCATTTCCATTGATTCTAATGTAGTATTAAACATAACTTTTAAATCATGTTTATCTTCATCATTGTAAGTAACTTTTTCATATATTTTTTCTCTTGCTAAATCTGCTATATTTTTAGCATGATCTCCAATTCTTTCTATATCATTTATTACATTAAATGCTGATGTAACTTCATTAGATAAATCATCTGATAATTCTTGTTGAGAAATTTTAACTAAATAATCAGCAATTTCTCTCTCTAATGTATTTATTAATACTTCATTTTTAATAACTTGATCTATGTATGATTCATTGTCTTCAGAAAAAGCTTTCATGGCAAGTTCAAAGTTTTCCATAGCTTTATTAGCCATTCTTATAGTTTCTTTTTCTGCTTGAACTGCAGCAATAACTGGAGTTTCAAGTAACTTTTCATCTAAATATAATGCTCCATTTCTTTCTATCTCTCCGTCACCTGGTAATATTTTATTTGCAATAAATACTAATACATTTGCAAATGGTAATAAAACAAGAGTAACTATAATATTGAATATTGTATGAGCATTAGCTATTTGTCTTGTTATATCAGTTCCACTTATAGCCTGAACTGTTTCTATTAATATTCCTATAAAAGGTAAGAAAATTAATGTACCTATACTATTAAATAAAAGATGTATTATAGCTGCCTTTTTAGCAGTTCTATTAGCACCAACAGATGAAAGTAGAGCTGTTACACATGTCCCTATGTTACATCCTAAAATTATTGGTATAGCAACATAAAGATCTATTGCTCCAGTTGTTGCAAGTGCTATAAGTATACCAGTTGTTGCTGATGAGCTTTGAACTATAGCAGTCATAACAACACCAGTTAATAATCCTAATATTCTATTATTCCCAACTAAAAATACAAATTCTTTAAACATATTTGATTCTGCAATTGGTTTCATAGCATCTGACATTAATCCCATTCCTAAGAATAATAACCCAAATCCTAAAAGTATACTTGCAACATCTCTATGCTTTTTACTTTTTGCTATAAATGTTATAAAGACACCTATACCAATTACTAATGGTGCTATGCTTTCTAAATCAAGTGAAACCATTTGAGCTGTTATTGTTGTCCCAACATTAGCTCCCATTATTACACCAGTTGCTTGAATTAAATTCATTATACCTGCATTTACAAAACTAACTACCATAACAGTTGTTGCACTAGAACTTTGAATTATGGCAGTAACTAATGCTCCTATTAGAACACCTATAAACCTATTACTAGTGACTTTTTCAACTATTCCCTTTAGTCTATCCCCTGCAGCGTTTTCAAGACCATCTCCCATTAATTTCATTCCAAAAAGAAATAAACCTAATCCACCTATAAGTCCTGAGAATATTCCTAATATCTCCAAAATAAATTCCTCCAAATCTTTGTTTTTATAAAAATTTGTTTTATACAAATCAATTCTATCTATTATTTAAAATAAAGTTAATACTCATTACTATTTATTTATCATTTATTCACAAATATCAATGTTTTCTAACCTAGTTTTAACATAACTTAAATAAATTATTATATTTAATATAATTTAATATGTATCTGATATAATATTATAAATAAATAAATTTAGGAGGAATCTTTTATGGCAAAAGAATTAGAAACTAGAATTATAAATATAAATGTAGACCATATGAGAAGTAAACTTAAAGATTTAAATGCTAAACTTGTAAAGTCTGAGGATCAAATTAATGATATTTATGATTTTGAAGATGGAAGATTACTTAAAAATAAAGGTTATGCAAGAATTAGAACTATAAATGACAAACTAAATAATAAAGAAATTATATTTATGACAACAAAAAAAATGTTATCTCAAGGAAAATTTAAAGAAATGGAAGAAAATGAAGTTATAGTTGATAATAAAATTATGGCAGAAGGAATATTTAAAGCCCTTGGTCTTAAACTTCATCAATCTATAAAAAAATATAGAGAAAGTTATAAGCTTTTAGATGGATTAGTTGAAATAGACATAAATGATAAAGATTTTTGTCCATTTCCTTACATAGAAATAGAGACATCATCAGAAGAATCTCTAGATAATATGCTTAAACTACTTGGATATTCAATGAAAGATACTACTTCAAAAACTATATATGAATTAATTGATGAGTATAATAAAAATAAATAAAAAATGGCTGGGCAAAGTCTATCACTAAGTCCAGCCATAATTTCTTATACTTAATATATTATATTCATACAATTATAAATTTGCTAAATCCTTTGAAGGACCAAACATTTCATAATGTATAGAATCATCTTTGACTCCCATTCCTTTTAATGTATCATATATGTGCTTCATAAATCCTAGCGGTCCACAAAAATAAAAATCTCCATCTTTAGGTAAGTTTTCTTCTATCCATTCCTTTGTTATAAATCCAACTTCATCATAATCTTCACCTAATATATCAGAATCTAATGGTGTTTGATAAAATACACCTGTTTTCATATTTTTATTATTTTTCTTTAATTCTTTAATTTCACCCTTAAATGTATGAGCAGTTGAATTTAAAACAGCTTGTACAAATGTTACATCTCTCTTATCCTCCAAAGATTTATATAACATTGACATCATTGGTGTAACTCCAATACCACCACTTAATAAAACTACTGGTCTATTATCTTCTTTTAGGATGAAATCGCCAAGTGGTTCAGTTATGAATATTGTATCTCCAATATTTACTTTGTCATGCATATATCTTGATACTAATCCATGTTCTTCTCTTTTTATGCTTATTCTATAAAAATTTGAACCAGGCTTCATTGACAAACTATATTGTCTTATTTCTTCTTTATCTTTTCCCTCTTTAATAGGGCTTATTGATATAAATTGACCTGGCATATTTTTCTTTAACTCACCTTTATCAACCGGTCTCATATAAAACGAAGTAACTACATCATTTTCTTTTACTTTATTAAATATTTCAACCTCTCTCATATTGTTAATCATAATAAATTCTCCTCCTTAAGTTATAACCTTTATCCATTAAATATATTATATACCATTTTAAATTATTATTAAATAATAATTATTAAATAACATTAAAGAAATTTTATTTATTCTTTTTAAGTAAGTATTTTTCAATATTTTTATCTATACTTGCTATTAATATCATAAATAATAATGATATTGTTAATGTATTTTCTATAACAGATTTTTGGTCTAATATAAGAATAATTATAAGACCTGACCATAACAAAAATTTTATTATTTTTAATTTTTTAAGCTTATCCATATTATCCCCCTAAATAACACTTAATTTATCTGATTTTTTATTTAGTTTTTTTATTATAATTGAATAAGACATAAGGGCAATTAAAATCATATTAAGTGAGAATCCGTAGATATTCATATTCATTATTTCTTTTGTTGGTGAATTTATTGAAGTCATAAGCCATCCCATAGCCATTACTATAGTTATTATTATGTTTATTAATAAATACTTTGAAAATACTAAGGGTATAATAGCTATAATAGCAAGTACTATTACAATTTTAAAGAAATATAAAAACTCACTAATAGGAATAGAGATTCCCTCTATTGAAAATGTAAAAGTTGTTAACCAAAGCATAGTTGAAAAATAACTATAAATTAAAAACAAAATATTAGAAATAATTATTAATGTAATTTTCCCAATCTTCTTATAATCAATACCCATTTACTCCCCCTCCTTATAAAACATAATAACAAATTTCGCTCTATATTAATACATATTTTTGTATTTTTTATATATAATTACATAAAATAAAATAGAGAAACTTAAAGTTTCTCTATTTTACTCTACCTTATAAGTTCCCAATCAATTTCTTCTTTCTTTAAATTTCTTTTTCTATTTGTATGTTCCTTAACTACTTCTCTTTTCTTTTCCTTTTCTTCACCCTTTGCTTTAATCATAAAAACCTCCTATTTAAATTTATTTTACATTTAAATACTATATATTTTATAAATTTAATTTACTTAAATTTAGTTTTACCTAGTAACAAAAAAATATTTAATAAAAATCTATTATATTTTGAAGTAAAAAAATAGAGAGAATAAACTCTCTCTACTTTAACAATTAAATTATTTTTCCTTCAAACTCTGCAATTCTTTTAATTTTTTTCATAAGATTATCAAAGTTTTCAGGTTTTATTGATTGTTGTCCATCACTTAAAGCATTTTTTGGATCATTATGTACTTCTATCATAAGCCCATCGGCTCCCGCCATTATAGCCGCCTTTGCAAGAGGTTCTACTAAATACCAGTATCCTGCTGCATGACTTGGATCAACTATTACTGGTAAATGACTTAATCTTTTTATAACTGGTATAGCGCTTAAATCTAATGTATTTCTTGTTGCTGTTTCAAAGGTTCTAATTCCTCTTTCGCAAAGAATTACATTTTCATTTCCACCTGCCATTATATATTCTGCTGACATAAGCCATTCCTCTATTGTTGCTGATAGCCCTCTCTTTAAAAGTACTGGCGTTCTTGTTTTACCAACTTGCTTTAAAAGATCAAAGTTTTGCATATTTCTAGCACCAATTTGAATTACATCTACATTTTCAACAAATTCATCTAAGTAATCAGTTGACATAAGTTCTGTAACTATTGGTAAACCAGTTACTTCTTTAGCCTTTTTTAAAAGTTTAAGTCCATCAAGTTCTAAACCTTGAAAACTATATGGGGAAGTTCTTGGTTTAAATGCTCCACCTCTTAAAAAATTTGCTCCTGAATTTTTAACACTTTTTGCAATTTCAATAATTTGTTCTTCACTTTCTACAGAGCAAGGCCCAGCCATAATTCCAAGATTTCCTCCACCTATTTTATTACCTAAAACATCTACTATTGTATCATCTGGTTTAAATATTCTATTTGCTTTTTTAAAAGGTTCTTCAATTTTAATTACTTTATCTACACCATCAAATCTTAATAATTTCTTTTCATCTAATATTGCAGTTTCCCCCATTGCTCCAACTATAGTATAATTATCTCCTATTGATAAATATGTACTAAGACCTAATTTTTCTACGCATTCTCTAACTTTTTTTATATCATCATCTGTTGCATTTTTATTCATTGCAATAATCATATGTACTTCCCTCCAAAACTTATTATAAGCTATAATTAACCCCTAAATTCTGTTATTTATCACATATATAATAAACATTTATTTAATTTTTCCCTTTAAACTACGTTTTATTGAATTAATAACATCTCTTATAAAGCCTTCATTTAAAATTTCAATATCACAAGAATTTTTATATTTGTGAAATCTTTCATTATATAATTTATAAAGTTTTTGTTTGCCATCTTTTAATAATGGTCTTTTCGATATATCAATATCTCCAATTATTTTTTCATTTGGTCTATTTATAAATATAATAATTCCTGACTTTAGTATATCAATATTAATATCTTTTTTTATTACGCCACCACCTGATGCTATAACACATCTTTTCTTCTTTATAAGTTCCGTGCAAGCTTTAGTTTCAGCTTCTCTAAATCTTTCTTCTGAATGACTAAATAATTCTTTAATAGATTTACTTTCCATTTTTTCAATATAATCGTCCATGTCATAAAAGTTATACGAAAGCTCTTTCGCTAAAATTTTACCTATTGTAGTTTTGCCACAGCCTGGCATTCCAATAAGAATTATTTTATCTTTCTTTTCCATAACTTCGCCTCAATTCAAAAGTTTTAAAAGTTTATTATATATCTCTAATGCAATTTGTTTATCAATACTTTTCTCTTGCCATATTTCTTCTGCTTTTATAGCTTGTAATACAAGCATCATAAGTCCATCACAAGTTACTTTGCCTTTTTCCATACCAATTTTTAAAAACTTTGTTTTAAGTGGATTATATATTAGATCAATTAATACATCAAATTTTTCAATTACCTCAAAAAAAACAGGAGAATTATGAATATTTGGATACATCCCAACAGGAGTTGTATTTATAAGTGCATATCCTTCTATATCATTTATTTCATCATAAGTTAAAACTTTTATATTTTTAATATCCTTATATAGTTGTTTTTTATTTCTGCTTACTATAATTATTTCTTTAGCACCATTATCTAATAAATAGGTAACTACTGCCTTGCTAGCACCACCAGTTCCTAGAACCATAACTTTTTTATCAAAAACATTAATGTCTTTATATTCTAACATATATTTAAATCCATAATAATCAGTATTATAACCTAAAAGTTTATTATTTTTATTAAATATTGTATTAACTGCACCAATTTTTTTAGCTTCTTCTGAAACAAAGTCTAAATCTTTAATAACTGTTTCTTTATATGGTATTGTTACATTAACTCCTTTAATATCTAATTTCTTTAATGTTTCTTTTATATTTTTTATTTCATCTTTTGGTATTTCAATTAAATTATACTCTCCTTCAATATTAAGCTTATTAAATATAAATTTATGAATTTCAGGAGAAAATGAATGAGAAAGTTTTTCCCCAATTAATCCATAACTTTCTCTATTTAACTTTCTTTTTTGGAGTGATTTAGATATTTCCATCATTTCAATAAAGAATTTCTTCAATTCTTCTTTATAATCTTTATTTTTTAATCTATGTATATTTTTATTAATTACATCGTCTTCTCTTCCCTTATGAAATATTTCTAAGTTATTTTTCTTTTTATATTCTGCAACTTTAAGGACAACATCCATTCTTTCTTCAAATAATCTTGTAATTTCTTTATCTATATTATCAATCTCTTTTCTGAAATCTTCTAAATCCATAATTACTATCGTCCTTTCAAAAGTTCTAAAATCCCTATAGCTGCTACACTTTCAATAACAGGTAAGGCTCTTTGTACTATACAAGGGTCATGTCTTCCTTCTATATTTAATTCTTCTTCTATTTTTTCTTCTATATTTATAGTATGTTGTGGCTTTAATATAGAAGCAGTAGGTTTTATTGCAACTTTAAATACTATTGGCATACCATTTGTTATTCCACCCAATATTCCACCATTATTATTAGTTTTAGTCTTTACTTTATTTTCTTCATAGTAAAATTCATCATTAGCTTTTGAACCCATAAGCTTTGTAATATTAAAACCTTCTCCAAATTCAACACCTTTAACAGCGGGTACTGAAAATAAAAGATGTGCTAAAACTGATTCTACTGAATCAAAAAATGGATCACCTATTCCTGGATTTACATTTATTATTGCACATTCAATAACTCCTCCAACAGAATCTCCTGATCTTTTGGCATTTAATATTTTTTCTCTTATCTTTTCTTCTAATGATTTATTTATTAAAGGTAATTCTTCTTTTGGAAGATTATTTATTAATTCATCACTTATATTTGTATAATCAAAACTATCATCTTCTATATTATAAATACTCTTTATGTGAGATACAATTTTTATTCCTTTTTCTTCTAATATTTGTTTGCATATTGAACCTGCAAAAACAATTGGTGCTGTTATTCTTCCTGAAAAATGGCCTCCACCTCTATAATCATTAAAGCCATTATATTTAACAAAGCCTGTATAATCTGCATGACCAGGTCTCATTAAATTTTTAAGCTTACTATAATCTTTAGATCTTTTATCACCATTTTTTATTATTCCACAAAGAGGTGTACCTGTAGTTTTTTCATTAAATATTCCACTTAATATTTCTACTTTGTCTCCTTCTTTTCTAGCAGTTGATAAGTTATTTCTTCCTGGAGCTCTTCTTTCCATTTCAAAATTAATTTTATCTAAGTCTATATTAAAACCAGAAGGAAGTCCATCTATAGTTATACCAATAGCATTTCCATGAGATTCTCCAAATATAGATAACTTTATATTGTTTCCAAAAACTCCGCTCATTCTACTTTTCCTCCTAGTCTTTTAAAATCTTCAAAAAATCTTGGATAAGACTTTGATACACATTCAAAATCCTTAAGTATTATACTTTCTTCACATCTAGTTGCAGCTATAGAAAGCATCATAGCAATTCTATGGTCTTTATGACTCCAAACCTCAACATTTCCATTAAAGTTTTCTATTCCATATATAATTAACGAATCTTCTTTTTCAACTATTTTAGCTCCAAGCTTTGAAAGTTCTAAATTTATTGCATGAAGTCTATCGCACTCTTTTATTCTAAGTCTTCTTGCATTTATTATTTCTGTTTTCCCATTAGATAAGGCTGCTACTACTGATAATATAGGTATAATATCAGGACAACCTGATGCATCAATAATTGTACCAAAAGTTTCATTTGAATAACCAATTATCTTATCTAACTTTATTTCAAATTTAACTCCCATTCTTTCTAATATATCTATAACCTCTTTATCACCTTGGAGAGAATTAATATTTAATCCATCACATAAAACCTTATTTCCTATTGCATCAGCACATAAAAAGAATGCTCCTTGCGAATAATCCCCTTCAACTTTATATTCTCTTCCTTTATATTTTTGATTTCCTTTTATAAAAAACTCTTTATAATTTTTATTTTCTATAATAATTCCAAAATCATTAAGTGCTTTTAATGTTAAATCTATATATCCTTTTGATTCTAAATTTCCTTCTATAATAATTTTTGAATCTCCATTTAATAAGGGTAATGTGAACATAAGTCCTGTTATAAATTGTGAACTTACATCACCTCTTACATAAAAATCTCCACATTTTAATTTTCCAGAAAACACAAAATCAAGTTCATTTTCTTTATATGTATACTTAATATTATTATTTTCAAATATATTATAATAAATATTCAATGGTCTTTTTCCTAAATTTCCTCTGCCTATAAATCTATTAGTTCCATTTACTAATGTAGCAATTGGAATTAAAAATCTTAAAGTTGAACCTGATTCATTACAATCTATTATTTTATCTTCTTTAAAAGATTTATTATTTAAGTTTATTCCTTTTATTCTTAATGAGTTTTGTAAAATTTCTATTTGAGCTCCAAGAGCCCTCATTCCATTTATTGTTGCTATTATATCATCTGATAAATCTATATTTTTAATTAAGCTTTCCTCATTACTTAAAGATGCACAAATTACCGCTCTATGGGCCATACTTTTTGAAGGAGGAATTAAAAGTTCACCGCTTAACTTATTATTTCCAATTTTAATACTAGCCATAAAATAATTCTCCCTTCTATTTAAAGAAATCTATTGTTGTATTATAAACTTCTGCATTTCCTATCTCTTTCATAATTACAACCTTTAAAACACTTCCCATATTCTTTTTATCTAATGATATAGTTTCTATTATTTCATCTTTATCACCTAAATCTATATTAAAAGGAAGACCATGTCTTACTAATATTTCTTTAACACTTTCAGAATAATTATTTAAAACCAATCCTTTTTCTTCTGAAAGCTTTGTAATTAAATACATACCAATTCCAACAGCTTCTCCATGAGTAAACTCTTTAAATCCATATTTTTTCTCTATTGCATGACCTAAAGTATGACCAAAGTTTAAAATCATTCTTTCTCCTAAATCTTTTTCATCTCTTTCTACTATTTCTCTTTTAATATTACAGCAAGTATAAATTATATGTTCTATATTCTCCATAACTTCTTCTCTGCTATTTAAACTATTTAAAAGTTTATAAAGCTCAAAGTCTTTTATGAATCCATACTTTATAACTTCTCCCATTCCATCTTTAAAAAACTTTTCTTCTAATGTATTTAAAACATATGGATCAATTAAAACAAGTTTCGGTTGATAAAAACTTCCAACTAAGTTTTTTCCTCTTTCTAAATCAACTCCAACCTTTCCTCCAACACTACTATCAACTTGTGAAAGTAAACTTGTTGGAATTTGTACAAAAGGGACACCCCTTAAAAATGTTGATGCAATAAATCCACCAAGATCTCCAACAACACCTCCACCTAAAGTTATTATTAAATCTTTTCTAGTTAACCTAAAGTCTAATAATTTATTATATATAGGTAAAAGAGAGTGGAATGACTTACTTTCTTCTCCTGGAATAATTACATATTTTAATGTTTCAAACTCAGCTTCTTCTAATGACTTTTCTACTATATCACCATAATATTTATCTACATTTTTATCAGTTAAAATAAACACTTTATTACAATTAAATAATTCTTTTATTTTGTTTCCTACATTTTTTATTAATCCTTTTTCTATTTCTATGTTATAAGAGTTATCTCCTAAATTAACTAAAAGTTTTTTCATAAAGCACCTCTTTTAATTTTCATGAATTTTTTAATAAATAGCCTAATTTTATTTATTAATCATAGTAAATTACTATTAATTCTTATAATAGTTTACCATAAACATAATATTTTATGGACTATTACATCTTATAAAATAAAAAAGAGCCCTTAAGCTCATTTTTATTTTATAAGATACTAACTAATTATGTTGTTTAATTTATAATAAAAATAATATCAAAAAAATTTTAAAATAACTATTTTAAAGTATTGGGGCTAGCAATCTTACTATAGATTCCATAATTCTTCTACCTCTTGACCTATTTACAAATTTCTCAAGTTTTATTTCTGTAGAATCTTTTAAATCCATCATAAAGTCATTTTCACATTCTTTTGCTTTATTTTCATCAAAAATAAATGCATTAACTTCAAAATTAAGATAAAAACTTCTCATATCCATATTTGCAGTTCCTATACTAGAAACAGCTGTATCTACAACTAAAGTTTTTGAATGAATAAAACCCTTTTGATAATAATAAACCCTTGCCCCTGCTTTTAAAAGCTCACCTATATAAGAATCAGCTGCCCATTTCATAAACATATGGTCTGGTTTTCCTGGTATTAAAATTCTAACATCTACTCCAGATAATGCTGATAATCTTATAGATTCAAACATTGGCTCATCTGGAACAAAATAAGGTGATGTTATATATACACTTTCTTTTGCATTATTTATCATCTTTATATATGCATTTTTAATATATTCTTCATTATGGTCTGGACCGCTTGTTACTATTTGAACGCCCACATCTCCACCTGTATATTCATGCTTTGGCATAAATGTACTAAAATCTTCTATATTTTCTTCTGATGCATAACACCAATCTAATAAAAATCTTTCATTTAAATCATTAACTGCTTTTCCTTTTATTCTTACGTGAGTGTCTCTCCAGTATCCAATTTTTTTGTCACGGCTTACATATTCATCTCCAACATTAAAACCACCTACATATCCATACTCTCCATCAATTACAACAATTTTTCTGTGATTTCTATAATTTATACGTGTATTAATATGTGGAAGAATTCCCGGAAAAAATATAGCAAATTTTCCTCCAAGCTCTAAAAATATTTTTAATTTTCTTTTAGTTATAGTGTAAGATCCCATACTATCTACTAATAGCCTTACTTCTACACCATGAGCTAACCTTTCTTCTAGAGCTTTTATTATTTTTGCACCTAATAAATCTTTTCTAAATATATAATATTGAATATGAATATATTTTTTGGCATTCTTTATATCTTCTAATAATTTTTCAAATTTTACTTCACCGTCTATAAATATATCTACTTCATTTCCAATAGTATATCTTGCACCATTGTTATTGTAGTTCATTCTTCTTAAATCTAAAAATCTTTTTCCACCATCATGTCCGCTTTCATCATTTAATATTTCATTTAATTGCTTTTTCTTATTTACATCCTTTACTATCTTTTCTCTAAATAATTTTTGCCTACTAAAATTTTGTCCTAATAGTATGTAAATTACAAATCCTAAACCAGGTAATAATATAAATATTAAAAGCCAAGCCCATGTTGTTGTTGGATCTTTTCTTTCTATAAAAATTAAAGAAAAAGCTAAAATAATATTTAATGTTATTAATGAAATTGCTACTACCACAAATATACTCATATATTTACACCTCCTATTTAATTTTTCTTTATTTTTAGTATATTATATTATCTTTAAAATTTGTATTCAATTATTACACTTTTCATTTTATTAATATAAAATTAATTATAATTATACTGTTTAATTTAAATTATATTAAAATAAGGTATAAGAATAAATCTTATACCTTATCTAATAATTATATTATTTTTACTATATTTATACGTGTTAAGAAATAATTTAAAGGAAGTTTACTTCCATTTACTAATTTCAGAAAAGCTTTATTATCACAATCGCAAACATTAATTATTGCACTACTTGATATATTAATAAGCATACCTTTTTTAATTATTTCACTAGCTGCTATACCAACTGACTTTCCATTTAAAATTAATCTTACCTCAGCAATTGAGCAAACTTCTCCTGAAACAGATGTTGAAAAGTTCACTAAATAACTTCCATTCTCTAAGCATATATTGCTTGCTCCTTCAACATGTTGTATTGATGTTCCTGATATAATTATATTTTCAAAAAGCTTTATTTCATCGTGCCCTTGAACTAATTGACACTTATCACTAGAAATATATGCATATTCATCAGTTACTGGAGTTCCTGGATCTCCTTTTGGACCTCTTGGTCCTTCTTTACCTTCTGGTCCCTGTGGTCCTCTTAATCCTATTGGGCCTTTTTCTCCTTCTGGACCTCTTTCTCCTTGAGCTCCTTTTGCTCCCTCTGGTACACTTGGTCCTTATGGTCCCTGTGGTCATACTGGTCCTTGCTCTACTTGATCTACCTTTGCTCATTCTGGTCCCCTTGGTCCTTCTGGCCCTATTGGTCCCCTTGGTCCTTCCTTACCTTCTGGGCCCTGCTCTCCTCTAGGTCCCATAACTCCTATTGGACCTACTGGTCCTTCTTCTCCTCTATCTCCCTTATCTCCTTTTAATCCTTGTGGTCCTCTTGGTCCTATTGGTCCCATTGGTCCTTCTTCTCCTCTATCTCCCTTAGCTCCTTTTGGCCCCTCTGGTCCCCTTGGTCCTTCCTTACCTTCTGGGCCTTCTGGTCCCTCCGGTCCTATTGGTCCTTCTTCTCCTCTTGGTCCTACTAATCCCATTGGTCCTATTGGCCCTATGTCTCCTTTTTCTCCTTTTAATCCCTGTGGTCCTCTTGGTCCTTCTGGGACAACTGGGCCAACTGGGCCAACATCTCCTTTTGGTCCTTCTGGGCCAATTTTACCTCTTGGTCCTTCTGATCCTTTTGCTCCTTCTGGACCTTGCTCCCCTTGATCTCCTTTTGGTCCTCTTTCACCTTGAATACCTTGCGGTCCTCTTGGTCCTTCTGGACCTCTTAATCCCTGTTCTCCTGGATCTCCTTTTTCTCCTTTTTCTCCTCTTAGTCCTCTTGCTCCTACTGGTCCTTGAATTCCCTGTGGTCCTTCTGGCCCTTCTGGACCTTGTTCCCCTTTTTCTCCTTTAGGCCCTTGTATTCCTTCTGGCCCTCTAGCTCCTTGCTCTCCTTTATCACCTTTATCTCCTTTTGGTCCCATTGGTCCTACTGGTCCTCTTGGACCCCTTTCACCTTTTAATCCTTGAATACCTTGAGGTCCTTCTGGCCCCTCTTCTCCTTGTTCTCCTTGTGGCCCCTCTGGTCCTTCTATTCCTTGAGGTCCTTGTGGCCCTTCTATACCCATTGGTCCTTCTGGTCCTCTTAATCCTTCTGGTCCTTGTTCTCCTCTTGGTCCTTCTGGTCCTCTTGGTCCCTCACTACCATCTGGACCTATCGGACCTTCTTCTCCTCTTGGTCCTTCTGGACCTTCCGGTCCCTCTTTACCAACTGGCCCTTCTGGTCCTTCTGGACCTTCTTCTCCTTGTTCTCCTTTTTCTCCTTTAGGTCCTTCTGGTCCTCTTGGCCCCTCTGGTCCAATTAATCCAATTTCACCAGTATATCCTCTTGGACCTTGCGCACCTTCCGGTCCTTCTTTACCAACGGGCCCTATTGGTCCTTCTTCTCCCCTTGGACCTTCTGGTCCTCTTGGCCCCTCTGATCCCATTTCGCCTTTTGGTCCTCTTGGCCCTTCTTCTCCTCTCGGACCTTCTGGTCCTCTTGGTCCTTCTATACCATCACAACAACAATTTTCCTTATATAAAATACTTAAAATAGGTCCATTAATACCCCTAGATGAATCAAGTATAACCTCACCATTATAATTATCTGATGATTTTATCGTTATACTTATATTTTCTAGGTCAAGTTCAGAAAATTCTTCAAAAAGTTCAGTTATATCTATACTTATATAATTTCCTTGTGACTTTCCTGATATGAATAAATTTTTCTTAAATAAATTGCCCTTAGGAGCTGTATCATAATCGACACATTCAAAATCATAATCTTCTAAATTATATAATATATCAATATACATTCCATTACAGCTAATCTTTCTTACAAAAAGTTTAAGCTCTACTTTACATATATCTGAACAAGGTATATTTTCTTCAATATTAAACTTTATAAGTGAATTAATTAAATTTTCATCACACTCAAAGTTTTCTCTTTTCAATACTACTAATACATTTTCATTTGAAAAATTTTTATTAGGATAACTTGATGAAACAAAAGTATCATCAAATATCTTTATATTTTGGACTTTCAAAAAACCACCGCCTTTAAGTAATCATTACATTATATTCCTATTAAATTACTTTGTTATTAAAAATAACTATTTTTAAAAATCCAATTATACTTTCTAAAAATGAAGACTTTATCCTGTAGTATTCATAATTATTTTAATTATAAAACATATAAAATTTAAAACCTTAAATGATATATTGTTAAAATATTTTAATATAAAGAAAAAAAGCCTTTAGTAAAACTAAAGACTTTTTCGACAATAATTTAAAGTGTTATATATTAATTATGAGAAATATCTATCTAATAC
>NZ_JAUNLM010000081.1 GCF_030532265.1 Clostridium sp.
CTATGATAAGATATGCCGGCATTGGAGTTTGTATGGGTAATGGACTTGATTTATTGAAAAAAGAAGCTCAGTATATTACTGATACAAATGTAAATTCTGGTGTAGCTAAAGCCATTAGAAAGTTTGCTCTTTAATCTTTTATACTGAAAGGAGAACAAAAAATGGGGGAAAAATCAAAAAGAAAAATGGCAACTTGGAAAAAGGTTGTTATAGGTATAGTTATTGCAATATTAGTTATAATAGTACTTGGAGCTGGATATGTATATGCTATGCTTAATAAAACTAATAAAGTAGAACTTAATAAAAATAATCTTGGTATTAATGAAGAAGCTCAAAATGAAGCTACAAAATCAGATATAACTAATATTGCATTATTTGGAATCGATGCTCCTCAAGGTCAAGTAGGAAGATCTGATGCTGACATGATTCTTACAATTGATAATAAACATAATAAAATTAAGCTTACTTCTCTTATGAGAGATTCATATGTTAATGTGAAAGGTCATGGAATGACAAAACTTACTCATGCTTATGCTTATGGTGGTCCTGAACTTGCATTAAATACTATCAATACTAATTTCGATTTGAATATTGATAAATTTATAACAGTAAACTTTACTTCACTACCAAATGTTATTAATAAACTTGGTGGAATTGATATGAATATTACTAAAGGTGATTTAAAATACATAAATGGTTACATAGATGATATTAATAAAAAAGATCACACAAATTCACCTCATATAACAAGTACAGGAATGCAACATTTAGATGGTGTTCAAGCTACAGCTTATTGTAGAATTAGATATGATGGCGGAGATCAAAGAAGAACTGAAAGACAAAGAAGAGTTATAACTGCTGTCTTCGATAAAATAAAAAATTCTCCTGTAACTGATTATCCAGGAATTTTAAATCAATTATTACCTCTTGTAACTACTAATATAAGTTCAAATGAATTTATAAGCTTAGGTAAAGATATAATTGATACTGGAGCTAATAAAATTGATGAACTAAGAGTTCCTTGTGATAAACATGAAAATGGAAAGCTTATAAAAGGTGTTTATTATATGACATTTGATATACCAGCTGAAACAAAAGAATTGCATAAATTTATTTTTGAAAATTAATTAAGACATAAAAGTAGGAATATTATTTCCTACTTTTGTACTTTATAAAACTAATGAAGTTAAACAAGTATAACTATAGTCCACTTATGTTTTTATTTTTATATTAAAAATTCCTTCAAATCATTTTATACTTTTATTTACATAAAATCCTTATAATGCTATACTATATTTATAAAAATATATTTTATTTAATAAAGAATTATTCTTTATTAACATAATTAAATATAATAAAACTTATATAGCAATAATTAAATCTAAAGTATAAGCAAAGTTAAAATATAAGCTTAGTTACTCATAATGTAGCTAAGCAAAATTTTTAACATTTATACGAACATACGTTCATATTTTTTATTATTTTTTATTTTATTTGCATATATATAAGTAAATATATTATTGAAAATTATTAATTAAAAACTAAAAATAAAACGTATAAATTGAAAGGGGGACATAATAATGCGAGACATAACTTTAATTCTACTTGCCAAAAATAATGATAAAAATTCAAAACAAATATTAATAGAAAAATATTTACCTTTAGTAAAAAAGGAAATTAAAAAATATCCTTTTATAGATAATTATGATTATAATGACCTTATTCAGTACGGAATACTTTCTATATTAAAAGCTATTAAAGCATTTGATGTTGAAAAGAAAACACAATTTCCATCTTACGTTAAATTTGCTGTAATAAATAACTTTGCTTATCTTTGCAGACAAAATCCTTCAGAAAAATGTGCTACAAGTTTAAATATAGAAAATGAAGACGGATTAGAAATTATAGATTTAATTGAAGATAATAAATCAACAGAAGATATTTTTATAAATAACTATGAAGATAAACGTATACTTAAAGCAAGAGAGCTTTTATCCACTGAAGAAAGACAACTTTTTGATTTTTTAATGTATAGTGGTGTTCGTTGTCCATTAAAAAGATATTCTGAAAAATACAACATTGATTATTCTAAATGTATATATCAAAAGAAAAAATTATGTACTAAATTAAAGAAGATATTTTTAAATATATAATAAGCTTATATTTTCATTTATCAAATATATTATTTATTATATGACTTTTTAAAAGATTTAATTCTATAATTAAATTTCTTTTTCTTACACCATATATTAATTTATTCTTTTATTATAAATTATTTATATAAATAAATTTTGACATAAAAATTACCCCGTCAAGTAAATTTATAACAGCACCTTTTACTGTATCTTCTTAACGGGGTACACTTTACATAATTTATACTTTTTAATTATATTCTATTTTCTTTTATAGGATAATTTTTTCTTTTAAATTTATAGTAATTACTTACAATATAAAACTTTAATTTTCTTCTCCATCAGATGGCTTATCTGGCTTTTGATTTTCAACATTATTGTCTCCTGAATTATTATCCACTTCTGGTTTATGTTGTTCTCCATTAGAACCTGAATTTTCTTCATTCTGTACATTATCATTACTTGGCTTATTAACTGGCTTATGTGTTGAAGGCCTATTTGGTCTATGTGTTGGACTACTACTTGAATTACCAGATGAATTGTTTGGTCTTGAATTATTTGTATTATATGATGGTCTATAATTATTATTGTTACTATTACTTCCACTATTATTTGTATTATCATCATCATTAGAATTATTCACATTATTATTGTTTTCTTCTTTCTCTTGCTCTTCTTGTCTTTTCTTTTCTTCTTCAGCTACCTTTTTCTTAATCTCTTTTACAATATTATTATTTTCAATATCAATATTATTTAAATAATACATAACATTACCATTTAATTTATCTTTAAATGTATTTATTATGTCTTTTGATGCTATACTTTCTAAACCAAGTTCATAATAATTACCCTTATTAAAATCATAGTTTTCTTTAATATTTATTTCACTTACAAATTCCTTGTACTTTAAAAATACGTCTTTATTAATTTCATTATTTACATCATCTGAAGCATTATCATAACAATAAGTTATACTTTTTATTAAAGTTTCATAATCTTCTTCTGAAAGTTTTGTAGAATTAACTAAAATCTCTTTAAACTTTTCTTTTACATCACTTTCTTTTAATTTAGGTAACACCTTTTCAACATCTGAAATATTAACTTTTACTTCTGGAATATCTTTATCTATACTAAAATATTTTTTAAATACGAAGCTTGGAATTTTCCCTTTTTTCTTTACTATTTCATTTAATGGAGTTGAAGTATCATTATCCTTTTCTGAAACAAGAACTTTTCCGTCATAATATTTTCCACTAAGCTTTTTATCTTTTTCATTTAAGTTTACTATTGAAAAATACTGTAAATCATCACCTTTATTTAAAAGTAAAACAAATTTTTCTGGTAATTTAATTTCTTTGTGACTCTCTTCATCTTCTAATGTAACAGCCTGCATATTAACATTTGTAGGTTTACTTTCTAAGTGCCTAAATTTATAGCCTGAAACTAAAAATACTCCTACTAAAAGGCAAATTCCAAAAATATAAAAATAAGTATTTTGCTTTTTAATACTATTTTTATATTCATCCATCATTCTTTTTCCTTTTTTATCATTAGATCTACTTATAACTTGTCCTTCTTCATACTTTAATGAATATCCATTTTCTTTATATTCCTCAAAAGCTATAGCTCCATCTTTAATGAGTTTCTTTACATATTCCTTACCAGTAAAAAATGAAAGTACAAAGGTTAAAGCAAAATTAGCTAAAATTCCAAAAGGCATTTCTATTAAAAAGACTAAAAGAGCTTGTATTAATAATAAACCAATACCTTTTATAAACTCCTTTCTTATAATATAAGAAATACCTCCAATTAAAAAAGTTAAATAATCAAAGTTATACGGAATAGTTTTTAAATTATCATCTTTATCAACTAATACAGCGTATCTTATTCCTCTTCCTTTAAGGAATGTATATTCATTTATATAGTTTCCTTTCATAGTTCCTCCTATTTTTTTGTATTATATATCTAATTTTAACATATTATTGTATGTTATGCATAAAAAAGTAAGCAAGGACTTTAATTAAAATCCTTGCTTATTTTTATAATTATTTTTTATGTTTTTCCTTACCTTGAATTTCTGGTACTGGATTCATATCATTTTTTTGTGGTGTTTTAAATCTTTTACTTTCCCATGATGATGGTTGATTCTTTTTTGCCATAATAAAACCTCCTATACAAAAAGCTTTCATTTTAAGCTTTTGTATTTAGATTATTTTTATACGACTTATTTATAATATATTGTTTTATAACAGATTTATCTTTATAACATTGCAACTATCATATAATTAACTAAATTTCATTTTTATCAATTTTTTCTTTAACATGTCTCATTGATTTATTTACTATTATAGCTATAACTACTCCAACTAACATAAAAGCTATTCTCATTGGAATTGAAACAGTAAAATTAAATAAAATCATTGCAGCTGAAAGTGCATTAAGAGTAACAAATATCATTTGATATTTATAAGGTTTAACAAACATATAAACATAACTTATTATTAAAACAGCCATAGACTCTAGTGATTTTGGAACAATAAAATAAAATATAATAACAAATGCTATTGCACCAATTATAGTTCCAAATATTCTCTCTGGTATTCTTTCTTTAGTTTGTTCATAATAAGGTTGAGTAAGTGATAAAACAGTAGCACTTATCCACATGCCTTTTTGAAATCCAAAATAACTTCCAATAAACATTGATATAGTTATTCCAATTGCCATTCTTAAAGCAAAATTAGCTTGTATTTTATTAGCATGAAATTCTGTAGTAAACATTTCTTTTATACTTCTCTTATCATCATCTTTTGATTTTTTATGTGTAAAATAATATACTAATGCAACTATAATACTTCCAATAAAAAGTGCCCCTATTCTTATTAAAAACTGATTTAATCCTAGTATTGGATTTCCTTGCATAAATACATAACATAACATAAAAGGAAGATAAGCTTTATTTTCTACTTTATTTGAAAATATATATGTAATTAAATATACTGATATAAAGTTTAGTGGTATTCCAATAAAAGCATTAAGCATACTTACGTATGAAGTTACTCCCATAATTGTAAATACAATAATTATTGATGCTATTGCATCTTTAAATTTTATACTAACATCCATAGCACTAAACATAAGAGCTGCAGTTATTATTGTTACACCAACTAATGTATTGTCTTCTCCAAAAAACTTTGAAAATATTGATATAAATATTATTATGCTAAGCATAACTAATAGGTTGTCTATTAATTTTTTCTTACTCAAAAATTTTTCCTTTTTGGGTTTCATTGATGAATCCATAGTTGTCCACATCCCTTTCATATAACTTTTTTTGGCATTAAAGAAAATCTTAACATACCATATTAATATTATCAATAAAAAAATTTATAGTTTTAAGTACTTTTTGTATATAATATATTAATTCTAAAATTTATATTATAAATATAAATTTCCCTGGAAATATGTCGATTTTACTCTACAAATAAATATAAAAAAACTAACCTCTAATATTTTGAGATTAGTTTCATACCAATTATAAAACCTAAAGTATTCATAATAATATCATTAGCATCAAATATTCCTGTTTTAGTTATACCTTGAGTTAATTCAACTAATAATATATATATTATAAATATAACTATCATAGTTGTAATATTCTTATTAAATTTAAATTTTATATATATTCCAATCGGTATATACATTAATAAGTTACCAACTATATTTATTAATGGAGATAAAATTTCATATTTTAAGTTATATATAGAATCAAATGGATTAAATATAAATGACATATTATTAGTTCTTGCTTTAAAAAAAGTTATAGCTATTAAAAATAATATATAAATAACTATAAAATTATTTGCATGAATACTAATCTTCTCATTATTTATTAAAAAATTAAATAATATATATAAAACTAGTGAAATAAGTGTTATAAATATTGTTTGAATAAATATATTCTTCGAATATCCAAGTTTAATCCAAAAGGGTAAAAT
>NZ_JAUNLM010000017.1 GCF_030532265.1 Clostridium sp.
CTGGAATAGCTATTAAATCTCTCAAAAACTTTGTCATTTGAGGTTCGTATTCCTTTGATAATTTTTTAATTCTTTCGAAATCCATAATTTCTCCCCCTTATTCGTAAAAATCTTTATCTTTTTTTCTCACTTATTTATATCAGCAATATCTGTGCCAAGTTTTTTATTATAAAAAAGATTATAGTATATGTTTTAACACAAATTTTTACCTATTTTTTATTAAATTTATATATTTTATTTATAAAAAAAATGAAGATTATCAAATTGATAATCTCTTTCTCAATTTGATAATCTTCAAAAATCATTTTATAAGCCACTTTTATGGAAAAAATCACTTTTTTATCATTTTGATAATTAAAATTTCTAGCATTTGCTTTAAATTTTTATGTTAAACCATTTAAAAATAATATATTTTAAAATTTATATTCACTTTTTATTCTATTAGTGGTAAAATAAACCTGTTGTTTGATTCTCATTATTTGAGGATTATTTTCATTTTTACATTCTTTTATTTTTGTTTTAGTTTTAAGGTAACCTAGAATATTCTTCTAGGTTACCTTTTAATTTTATTGAATATTTTTATATAATATTATTTTAATGTACTACTCTCCTTGATAAATTTATTTTTTATTATTAAAATTAAACAAAACAATATTATAAAACTTAGGAAAAGAGGACATTAAAATGGAAGAACATTTAATTAATTATGATTCTTTAATGATTCTAGCTATCGTAGCTTTCTTCACGCCATTTTTAGTGGCAAAATTAAAAAAACTAAAAGTTCCTTATCAAGTTGGCGAAATATTTATAGGTATAATACTTGGTAAAAGTTTTTTAAACATAATACATCCAGATGTATGGATTATATTTTTATCTGATTTAGGTCTTGCTTATTTAATGTTTTTAAGTGGACTTGAAATAAACTTTGATGACTTAAAATTGGTTGAAGGTGAAACTTTAAAAGATTCCAAAATTTTTGTAAGTATAAAAATGTTTGTAATTTCAATTGTTATATCATTTATTTTATGTTTTATATTAAGATTTGTTGGAATATCTAACGGAAGATTATTTTTCACCTTCTTATTTACAGCAGCAGCTCCTGGGCTACTTGTTCCAATTTTAAAAAATAAACAAATTATAAGTAGTGAATTTGGTCAATCTTTATTGATTTTTGGTATTATAGCTGAATTTGTATGTTTAATAGGAATTTCATTTATTTCTTCAGTTTCTATTTATGGATTATCTTTAAAAAGCTTTGAATTTTTAATAATATTTTTAGCAGCTATATTTATATATTTACTTACTAAATTTATATTTAAAAAAAGAGATATTTCTTTAGTAGCATTTAAAAATTTACATTTAAGTGTTAGAGGTGCCTTTGTACTTGTTTTAGTACTTGTTGCAATATCTCAAAAAGCTGGTAGTGAAATAATACTTGGTTCATTTTTAGCTGGAATAATATTTTCTCTTTTAGCTGGAAAAGCAAAAGAAGAAATTTCTCACCAATTAGATGTTATTGGTTACGGATTTTTAATTCCAATATTTTTTATAATGGTTGGTGTAAATATAGATTTACGTTCTATAATTGAAAACCCAAGTTCTATAGCTAAAATACCTGTATTTTTAATAATATTATTTTTAGTAAAATTAATACCTTCCTTATTACTTAAGAAAAAGTATGGTATAAGAAATGCTATAGCATCATCAATGATACTTACAGCACAACTTAGTTTAACTATAGTTGGATCTCAAATGGCTATGCAACTTGGTTATATTAATGAAGCAGATTATTCTGCATTTATAGTTACTACTGTTATTTCATGTATTATATTCCCTATATTATTTGAGAAACTTTTAATTTTAGATAAAAATACAGCTAAAACATCTGAAAAATCAGATAAAATAATAATACGTGAACTTGTTTTAAGTAGTGAATACTTTATAGGTAAGTCACTTAAAGAATGTAAATTACCTATAGGATGTAGAATATTTTCTATTGTTAGAAATAACGAAGAAATTATGCCAAATGCAGATACTATTCTAAAAAAAGATGATATTATCATAATAGCTGGAATTAAAAATTCTGTTGAAGATACTTTAAATATGCTTACTGTTTGTGATCTTCATTTGCCTGAAAATTAAAAGATAAGGAGTTTTTAAACTCCTTATCTTTTTTTATAAAATTTTATTTAAACTTAAATCCTTTAAAGCATTTTTTATATTTTCAATATTTTCTTCTAAACTACTTTGTACAGCTGCTGTTATAGCACCTTCAACAAGAGCACAATCTGTAATTTGAATTTTTTCTTTATCAAATTCTTCATCTAAAAAATCTATTGCCATTTCAGTATTCATATAAGCACTTCCTAAATCAAAAAGAATTAAAACACCATCTTCTGAATATACTTTTTTAATTCCTTCTGATATCTTTTCCATATCAGTACCTATTCTTCCATCAGAAGTACCACCAGCATCTATAATAGGAACATTAGGTGCCATTTGAGCAGCCATTTCTACTACCCCTTTTGCAATATTTTCACTATGTGATATTATAACTAATCCTACCATATATTATTAATCTTCCTCTCAAAACTTAATTTAAAATTTATAAAAAATTGTTTTGTAATTGTCTAATTCTCTTATATTTCTTCATATATAGTTTCTAATATATAATACATTGATGTTGCACCTGCATCTTGGTGTCCAATACTTCTATCGCCTAGATAACTTGCTCTTCCTTTTGTAGCTTTTATTTCCTTTGTAAATTCAACACCTTTTTTTGCAGCATTCTTACCTTTTTCTAAAACAATCTTTGGATTGTCAGAGTTTTTTAATTCTTCTTCCATAGCTTTTATTGCTGGTTCTAAAGCATCTATCATTGTTTTTTCGCCTTCTACTGCTTTACCTCTTTGTTTAATTCCATCAAGAGCTGCCTTAAGAACATTTATAAAATCATATATATCAATATTATCTTTATTATTAACCATCATGGAACCTTTCATAAATGCAGTTCCATAAAGTGGTCCTGATGCCCCTCCTACATTAGATACTAATGCCATTCCTGTCTTTTTAAATATATTGCCTATATTACTTCCATCATCATCTTTAAGTTTATCTACAACAGCATTAAATCCTTTACTCATATTTAATCCGTGATCACCATCTCCTATAGCTGCATCAAGTTCTGTAAGATATTCTTTTTTTAAATCTATTTTTTCGTTTATTTTTCCTATTACTTCTATAACCCTTTTACCATTCATTTTTATTCCTCCATAAAACCTTATATTATATATTTATCTTAAGTGTTTTTATAATATTTTTTAAAATACTTTAAATGCAGGTGTATCTGCTTTTGAATCTAAAAGTTCTTTTAATTCTTCATCAAGCTTTAATATTGATACTGAACATCCAGCCATTTCCAAAGAAGTCATATATTCACCTACAAGAGTTTTATAAACCTTAATTCCTTTTTCATTAAGCATTTCTCTAACTTTTTTATTAATTATATATAATTCCATAAGTGGTGTTCCAGAAAGTCCATTTACCATAACTGCAACTTCTGAATTTTTTTCTATAGGCATATCAGATAATATCTTATTTACTAACTGCTCAGCTATATTATCTGCTGATGAAATTTTTTCTCTATGTGTTCCTGGCTCACCATGAATACCCATTCCTATTTCAATTTCATCTTCTCCTAAAGTAAAATTTGCTTTTCCAGCAGCAGGAACTATACAAGATGTTAATGCCATTCCCATACTTCTTATATTTTTTATTACTTTCTCTGCAACATTTTTTACTTCCTTAAGACTTGCTCCCTTTTCAGCTTTTGCTCCAGCAATTTTATGAACAAAAATAGTTCCAGCAATTCCCCTTCTTCCTGCTGTGTAAAGACTATCTTCAACAGCAACATCATCATTTACAACAACATAATCAACATTTATTCCTTCCATTTCAGCCATTTCTTTTGCCATATCAAAATTCATAACATCACCAGTATAATTTTTTATTATAAGTAATGTTCCAGATCCATTATCTACAGCTTTTATAGCTTCATATACTTGATCTGGAGTTGGTGATGTAAATACAGCTCCACAAACTGCTGCATCAAGCATTCCATAACCTACATATCCCCCATGTGCAGGTTCATGACCACTTCCTCCTCCACTTACTAAAGCTACTTTTCCCTTGTCTTTAGAATTTTTTCTAACTAACACATCAAAACCATCTAATTTTTCTAAATAATCTTCATGCGCATAAACAATTCCTTGTAACATATCCTCTAAAACATTGCTTGGATCATTTATTAACTTTTTCATATATATTCTCCCCTTTTTATATATTATAAATTTTAATATTTAACTTTAAAAAATATTTTTAAATATAAAAACTATAAAATTTTTATTTTATCTATTAACCATTTTTCTTATTAAGCATTATATCTAATATTGTATTATCAACATTTTTAAGACCATTTTTTATTAACTTTTCTATACTCTCAATAGTTTTTTCTACATCTTGTGATACAATTCCATCATTTGATGTTGCAGTAATTCCATTCATAGCAAGATTTGCACATTGAATTGCTGCATTTGTACCAGTAGCTATTTTAAGAGCGCATGTTTGCTTAGCTCCATCACATATCATTCCTGAAACATCTGATAGCATATTATTTATACAATATTTTATATTTTGCAAGTTTCCTCCAAGTAAATATGTTATCCCACATGAAGCCCCTGTTGCACCTGCAATTCCTGCACCACAAAGTGGTGATAATCTTCCCATATGCTTTTTTATACGAATAGTTACTAAATTACTTAATACTAAAGCTCTTGCTAATTCTTCATCTGACTTTTTCAAAATATATGCCGTTTCTGCAACAGGCATAGAACAAGCTATTCCTTGATTTCCACTACCAGCTGTTGTCATAATAGGCATAGTACAACCATCCATTCTGGCATCTGATGCTGCTGCTGATGCTGCAATTATTTTATTTGATGCATCATTTGAAAATAAATTAAAATTTCCTTTTTCAATAATTTTATTTCCAACTTCTAACCCATATCCGCCTTTTAAACCTTCCGCTGAAACTTTACCATTCATCTTGGCACTTTCTAAAATAAATTTTATATCTTCAAAATTGCAATTTTTTGCAAAGTTATAAATTGACTCTATTTTAAATAAATTATAATCTTCATCTTCTTCATTATTTAAATTATCTATTTTCTTATCAAGTAATATTTCTTCATCTTTTTTTATTAAAGTTACATTTGTATGTATGTCCTCAATAACTACTACACACTTTGATTTTTCACCTATAACTTCTACTTCTATATAAAGACTTTTATCTGTATCTTTTTGTGTTATATTTATAATATTTTCTTTTACTATTTTATTAGCTTCTTCAAGCTCTTCTTTTTTAAAATTTGATAAAATAGTTAACTTTTTATAAGATTTTTTTATTACAACACCTAGTGCTGCTGCTATTTCTATACCAACTTGTCCAGTTCCAGGTATCCCAACTCCTAATGCATTTTTTATTACATTAGCACTTAATTTTATGTTTATAAATTTTATTTTTTCATCTAAATTTTCAGATGCTATAGAAGCTGCATAAGCTATAGCAATTGGTTCTGTACAACCTTCTGATGGTATAACTTCTCTCTTTAATGTTTTTATATATAGGTCTCTCATAAAATGCCCTCCAGTTAAAATTAGAAATTGGTCTTTTATATTTTTATTATATCATTATAATCTTAATTTTTGTAATCAATTACATTAATATTTTATTATAAACTTATAATATAAATAAAGTTTTACACCAAATTTTTTTATATTTATAATTATTTTAATCATCACTGCAAACACACATAGAATTCATAATTTCAATTATTTCTTCCTTTGATAATGATTTATAATACTTATCATAATGGTCTTCTGAACAAAAACTTCCTATTTTATTTTCATATCCATTATCTTTAATCTCTTTTTTACAATATAAACATCTTTTCATATTAAAGTCCTCCCTTTCATGATATTACTTTAACATTTTTTATTTTAATTAATATACTACTTTAAGATATTGTTTACAATCTTAATAAAAAAAATATTTTTATAACCTTTATAGAATTTTATTTTATTAAAAATATATTATTAAATAACCTTAATTATTTTTTATTACAAAAACTCTACTAATTATCATTAGTAGAGTTTAATTTAATCATATAAAAATTATTTAATTTTATCTAAAACATATTGTTTATATTCATTAAAAGTCATATTTTCTATAGTTGCACCTTTATTAACTTTTCCACTTACAAAGTTATATTCTGCAGAACCATAATTAAAAGATGGACTTAAAACAGAAATACTTGATTCTGTTGTTCTATAAGTTACCTTATAACTTAACACTTCTTCACAGAAATTAAGTATTTCTAAATAATTTTTTATATATCCTGCACTTATCATTTTAACAACAAAAGAAAATAAGTTATATCCTCCAAGTAATTGTTTCATATTTCCACCATGCATATTAAATACTTTATCTGTGCTATAAAAGTACTTCATATCTCCAAATGTAAGTGTTTTAAATTCATTATTTATTTCTAATCTATCATCTTTTATTTCTTCTAAATCTTTTTCTATAGTTTCCCAAGGAATTGATTTTAATATTGCATTATTATTTATTGTTTGTGTAAAATTATCTATTGCATTATCTATATATTTATTTACGCTTATTACTTTTTCATCTATATATAAAGTGTATTTTCCATTTTCATATACTAAACTTATTTTATTATCCATATATTACCCTCACTTCTTATGTTACTTAATAATAATTATTATATAATATTAAACTATTTTAGTCCATAATTTATTTTAATTAATACCTTACTAAAATTTATTATATTAACTTATCTTCTTTTAATAACTTATATAAAGTTGGATTTAAATTAAACTCTTTCATTAATTTTTCCACTTCATTTAATGACTTAAGCTTTTTATCTTTTGATATATTAGACTTTGATGCTCTAATTAAAATATTTTTTGGTGAATGTGCTATATCAATAAATTCTAAAAGCTGAGTTTTATAACCTAAAGTTTCTAAAAGATTTCCTCTTACTGCATCTGTCATAAGTGCAGCTACCCTCTCTTGTATTATTCCATACTTTGTTAATATTTTTAAATTATCTGTTTCTATTTGACTATTAAACTCATGTTGGCAGCAAGGAACTGAAAATATCATTTTAGTATTCCACTTTATTGCATTATAAAGTGCATAATCTGTAGCTGTATCACAAGCATGTAATGTAATTACCATATCAACTTTATTATTATATTTAAATCCATTTATATCACCAAGTTCAAAGTGCAAATTAGTATAATTATATTTTTTAGCTATATCATTACACTTTTTAATAACATCTTTTTTAAGGTCTAATCCTATCATTTTTACATTTATATTTTTAATTTTTACGAAATAATAATAAAGTACAAATGTTAAATATGATTTACCACAACCAAAATCTAATATTGTAAGATCCTTATATTCATTTTTCTTTATCTCATCATCAATTATTTCTATAAATCTATTTATTTGCTTATACTTATCATATTTTGATTTAACTACTTTTCCTTCTTTAGTGAATATACCTAAATCTATTAAAGGTTCTATTATCATTCCTTCTTTAAGAATATAATTTTTTTCTTTATTATGTGATTTATTACATGATTCACATAACTTTTTATTATCAACTTTTTTCTTTCCTAAAAATACTTTCCCCTTTTTAGAAATCTTAATATTTATATTACAATTTTCACTAAAAGCATCAACTTGCTTATAATTGTCTTCTATTATTTCTAAAAGCTTACCTTCAAACTTATCTTTCTCAATATTTTCATGAAAAACTTGTTTATCTGTATATTTTTCTATTTGATAATATTCTTTATTGTTTTTTTCTTTTAATTCAATATTTATCTTTTTATATTCTATTTCTTTGTTCATCTTATTACTTATAACTATTTTAAAAGCTTTTTCATTTGTAATTTCTTTTATAGCTCTTTTTAATTCTTCCATTAAGTTCACACCTTACTTTTTGTTTTCTCTCTAAAATAAATTATGTCTATACATAATTAAATTTATTATATTAAAATAATACAACACTCTAAGAAAAAAATATATAAAAATAAAGTCTTATTATAAAACAAAAGATGCTGCAAAAAATTTATAGCATCTTTTTTAAAATTTATATCCAAAGCTTTTATTTCAATTTATGAATTAATTTTTTAGCATCTTTTTCGCATAAAGGTTTTGAAAATAAATATCCTTGTATATATTCAACATTCATTTCTTTTAATATGTGAAGTTGCTTATATGTTTCAACTCCTTCTGCAACAACTTGAATTTCTAATGACTGTCCTATATCTACAGCTAACTTTACTAATTTTTTGTAATCATCACTTTTACTCATATTTTGTATAAATTCTTTATCTATTTTTATACCCGATATAGGTAATTTAATTAAATAATTTAATGATGAGTATCCTTTTCCAAAGTCATCTAAATAAACCTTAACTCCAAATTTTTTTAACTTTTTAAGTTTCTTTATATTAAACTTTATATTTTTAATTAAAGTGTTTTCTGTAATCTCTATACCTAAAAGATTTGGATTTATATTTATTTCTTTTAATAAATTTTCAATTATATCTGTAAAATTTTCATACATTATTTGTATTTCCGAAATATTTGCAGATACAATTATAGGATCTTCTCTATTTTTATTTATTTCCTTTGAAAATACTAATGCTTTTCTTAATATATATTTTCCAAATATATTTATCATATTAACTTGTTCTATATAACTGATTATTTTTTCAACAGGAACATTCTTAAATTTTTCATTATTCCATCTTAGTAAAGCTTCAAATCCTATTATTTTTTTATTATAAGTATATTGTGGCTGATAATATAATTCTAATTCATTATTTTTTAAAGCTCTTTTAAGTTCTCTCTCTATTTCTAATTTAAATAATCTTTCTTTCTCAAATTCTTTAGTGTAAAAGGCATATTGATTTTTACCTCTAATTTTAGCTTTATATAAAGCAAAATCTGCTTTTTTTAATAAATCTTCAATTTTATTATCTTTAATTTTATCCGTTAAAATTCCAAAGCTTGCTGATATTGAATTTATTTTTTCTCTTTTTCTAAACTGATAATTTAAAGTCTTTATAATTTCTTTAACCTTTTTTATTAAAAACTTTTCGTTAGTTACATCTTTATAAATAATTATAAATTCATCTCCACTAATTCGTGCTACAAAAGCATCATTACAAACCCGTTTAAATATATTAGAAATCAATACTAAAACTTTATCTCCCCAATAATGCCCAAAGGTATCGTTTACCTTTTTGAAATCATCAATATCTATGGAAATTAATGAAGCATACTCTGTATCTTTCTTAATTTTTTTTAAATATGTATATATACTTCGTCTATTATTTAATCCCGTAAGTGAATCAGTAAATATTAACTTTCTTAATTCATCACTATAACCTTCAAAATTAACTATATCCATGTAAATAACAACTATTCCTATAACATTATTTTTATTGTCCCAAACTGGAATTTTATGAACTTCTATTGTTCTCAATTCTCCATTTATTATTTTTTCTCTAATAAATTGAATATTATCCCTTTTATTAATAACCATTTTATCTTCTAATATTATTTTCTCTATGAGTTCTTTTTTAAATTCATATCTCCAATTTTGCCCAATAATATCCTCTCTTTTAATATTATAATAATTCAAAAAATTATCATTTACTTCAAGTATTGAACTATTATTATCTTTTAAGATAATAGCAAATGGTATATTTTTTATTATAATATTCAAATTATTTTTATCCTTTTTTACTTTATATAATTCTTGTAATATTTCAATATTTTCAATTCTCTCTAAATACTTTCTAGCCTCTTTAGAATTAATTATATTCTTTAGACTTTTTTTACTCATATACTAAATTTACATCTCCTTATTATATTTAATTAAATAATATTTTTAATTAAATAATAAAATATACAAAAATTACTAATCTATTTTATTTTCGTACTAATACATATATTAATCAAGTATATATTTTTAAATAATACATTAATAATAAAAGCGATAAAAACTATTAATATTAGTTTTATCGCTTTTATTAATTATATATAAATATTTAAATTGTTGGGCATATCTAAAAAATTATAAAAAAAAACCACTCAAAATAAGAGTAGCCAAAATCTAAACTAAAATAAATATATTGTGTATTTACATATATTCTGAATTAAAAACAAAAAGTATGTTTACTTTTTGGCAACTGGCTAACATAGTTTTTAAAATAAAAACCTTAGTCCCTATAGCTTTGCGTCCTTAAATTTCTCTAAGTTTGCCTATTTATTTTTACTATTAAATAGTACTATATTTTTATAAGCTTTTCAAGTATTTATTTTAACTAACATTATTTTATTATTCCTAAATCAGTTCTGAAATAAGCTCCTTTAAAAATTATATTTTCTACATTTTTGTAAGCTTTATATCTTGCTTCTTCAATATTATTTCCTATTCCTAAAACAGATAAAACTCTTCCACCACTTGTAACTAAGTTACCACTTTCAAGTTTAGCTCCTGCAATAAACACTTTATCATCAACATTTCCAATACTTATATTATATCCAGTTTCGTATTCTAAAGGATATCCTTCTGACGCCATAACTACATTTATACAAGTTTCATCTGAAAATTCTATATTTAAACTTTCTAAATTTTCATTCATAGCTGAATATATTATATCTAAAAAATCACTTTTCATAAGAGCTAAAACTGATTGTGTTTCAGGATCTCCCATTCTTACATTATATTCTAAAAGTTTTACACCATCATTAGTTATCATTACCCCAAAGAATATTATTCCTTTAAAATTAAATCCTTCTTCTTTTATTCCTTCTAGTGTTTTATCCATAATATTTTCTTTAAAATCTCTTAATACCTCATCTGTAACATATGGATTAGGACAAATAACTCCCATTCCACCTGTATTTGGACCTCTATTTTCATCATATATTTGTTTATGATCTTTAGCAGAGATAAATGGCACAATAGTATTACCATCAGTTATAGAAAGAATTGATGCTTCAATCCCTTCTAAAAATTCTTCTATTACTACTTTTTTACCTGCTCCATTGAATACATCTAATACCATAAAATCTTCAATTGACTTTAAAGCTTCACATTTATTGTTACATATAACAACACCTTTTCCAGCTGCAACTCCATCTGCCTTAATTACTACTGGATATTTACAATTATTTAAATATTCTTTTGCCTTATACACATCATAAAATACATTATATTCTGCTGTTTTCACTCCATATTTTTTCATAAAGTCCTTTGAAAAAGCTTTACTCCCCTCAAGCATTGCAGCAGCCTTATTAGGTCCAAAAATTTTTAATCCTTCTTCTTCAAATCTATCTACTATTCCATTTATAAGAGGCTCTTCTGGTCCAACTATAGTTAAATCTATATTATTTTCTTTTGAAAACTTTATTAGATTTTCTATATCAGTTATATTTACATTTTCACATTTATCCTCAATTGCAGTACCCCCATTACCTGGAGCTACATATATTTTATTTACCTTTTTATTTTTTGATATTTTCCATGCTATTGCATGTTCTCTTCCACCTGAACCAACTAAAAGTATATTCATATTTTAAAACCCCTTTTACTATATTCTAAAAAGCTTTAATTAATGTTTAAAATGCCTAATACCTGTAAACACCATTGATATACCATGTTCATTACATGCATCTATAGATTCTTGATCTCTTAAAGAACCTCCTGGTTGTATTATTGCTTTTATTCCATACTTAGCTGCTTTATCTACAACATCTCTAAAAGGGAAAAATGCATCTGATGCCAAAATTGTTGCTCCCTTTCCTCTTCTTAGAGCATCTTCTGTTGGCCAAATTCTATTAACTTGTCCTCCCCCAATACCTAATGCAATTCCATCATGTGCTACTACAATAGCATTTGATTTAACATATTTTACAACCTTCATTCCAAATATTAAATCATTCATTTCTTCTGAAGTTGGTTTTACTTGTGTAACAACTTTTAATTCATTAAAAAGATTTTTATCTTCTTCTTGTACTAATATTCCTCCATCAACTGTAACCATATACTTATCATCTTTTGGAAGATTTTTAAATTCAAGAACTCTTAAATTTTTCTTTTGCTTTAATATTTCTAATGCATCATCATCATATTCTGGTGCAGCAATAACTTCTAAGAAAATTTTAATCATCTCTTCAGCTGTTCTCTTATCAACTTTTTTATTAAAAGCTACTATTCCTCCAAATATTGATGTAGGATCAACTTCATAAGCTTTAATATAAGCTTCGTAAGTATCTTTTCCAACTGCCACTCCACATGGTGTATTATGCTTTAATGCACAACATGATGGTTCATCAAATTCATTAGCACATTTCCAAGCTATATCTACATCTTTAAAATTGTTGTATGAGAGTTCTTTTCCGTTTAAAACATTAAATGTATTCATAGCTCCATCTAGCATAGTTGATTCATAAAAAGCAGCACTTTGATGAGAATTTTCACCGTATCTTAATTGTTGTTTTTTTCTAAACGAAACTGAAAGATATTCCGGATATTCTATATCATCTAATAAAAAGTTTGAAATTGCAGCATCATAAGCGCTCATTAAATTAAATACTCTTCCTGCTAGTTTTTTTCTAAGTTTATAAGAAACATCATTATTTTTTTCCATTTCATCCATTACAATTTTATAATCATTTTTATCAGATATAACTACTACATCTTTAAAATTTTTAGCAGCAGCTCTAAGCATTGTTGGGCCACCAATATCAATAAATTCTACTTTTTCATCAAACTCTAAATTTTCACGAACTTTTTCAAAAAATGGATATAAATTTACAACAACATAATCTATTGTACTTATTTCTTTTTTGTTTAGCGTATTCATATGTTCTTCATTTTCTCTTATTGCTAATATACCTGCATGTATATTAGGATGTAATGTTTTAACTCTTCCATCTAACATTTCTGGAAAATCAGTAATTTCATTAACTTCAATTACTGAAATTCCATTTTCCTTTAAATACTTATATGTTCCACCAGTTGATATTATTTCAACATCTCTATTGATTAAAAACTTTGCAAATTCTAATATTCCCTCTTTATCAAACACGCTAATTAAAGCTCTCTTTTTCATTAAATTATTCCTCTCCTTTTAAAATATTTACTTTACCCTCTTTAATTTTCACTTTTCCTTCGCTTATATATTTAATAGCTAAAGGAAGTAATTTATGTTCTTTCTTCAAAACTCTATTTTGAAGTATTTCTGGAGTATCATTAAAATAAACTTTAACAGCTTCTTGTAATATTATTTCTCCACCATCTATCTCATTATTTACAAAATGGACTGTACATCCAGATATCTTTACTCCACTTTGTATAACTTTTTTATGAACATTTAATCCATACATTCTCTCACCACAAAATGAAGGAATTAATGATGGATGTATATTTATTATTTTGTCTTTATATTCTTCTAATAATTTTCCTTCCAATATAGAAAGATATCCTGCAAGAACTATTAAATCAATTTCTTTCTTTTTTACTAATTCTAATATTTTATAAGAAACTTTATCTCCAAATTCTTTTTTAGATACAATAAACGTATCTATATTATGTTTTTTAGCCCTTTCTATTGCATATATACCTTCACGACTTCCTATAACCATCTCTATTTTACAATTCAAAAAACCATTTTCCACACTATCTATTATTGATTGAAGATTACTTCCACTTCCTGATGCCAGTATTGCTATTTTAAACAAATCCCTTCACCTCCAGAAGTTATACTTCCTATTTCATAAGCAACTTCTCCCATCTCTAATAAATCTCTTAAAATATTTTCAGTATCCTCTTTATCAATACAAATTACAAAACCTATTCCCATATTAAAGGTATTGTACATATGACTTTTTTCTACTCCACGATTAATTATTTCCTCAAATATTTTAGGTAATGGATAACTGTCAGTTTTTATAACAGCAGTTAATTCTCTTCCATTAAACATTCTAGGAATATTTTCTATAAAGCCACCACCAGTTATATGTGCCATACCTTTTATTTCATATTTTTCAAGAAGAGAAAGTATTGGTCTTACATATATTTTTGTTGGTTTAAGTAAAGTTTTCCATATAGACTGTCCATCAAAATTTTCATCTAAATCTTTAAATAATTTTCTAACTAATGAATATCCATTAGAGTGTATTCCTGATGATGCAATTCCTATAAGACTGTCACCAGCTTTTATATTTTTTCCACTTATTATTTTGTCTTTCTCTACAATCCCAACAGCAAATCCTGCTATATCATATTCTCCATCTCTATAAAACCCTGGCATCTCAGCAGTTTCACCACCTATTAAAGAAGTATCAGATAACATACATCCTTCTGCAACTCCTTTTACTAAGTCAGATGAAACTCTAGAATCTAATTTTCCACAAGCAATATAATCTAAGAAAAATAATGGTTTTGCTCCATGACATAAAATATCATTTACACACATAGCTACACAGTCAATTCCAACAGTATCATATTTTTTAGTTTTAAAGGCTATATCAAGTTTAGTTCCAACTCCATCTGTTCCTGATACTAAAACAGGCTTTTTATATCCTTCAGGAAGTTCAAACATTCCAGCAAATGAACCTAAACCATTTAAAACTAATTCCCCCATAGTTTTATTTGCATATTCTTTTATAAGCTTAACTGATTTGTATCCTTCTTCAATATTTACTCCACTTTCTTTGTAAGTTATCATTGCTCAAACCCTACCTTTCAAGATTATCTTCTATATCTTCCATAGGTGCTGAAACTGGATAAATTCCATTAAAACATCCAACACAAAAATTTCTTCTTCCATTAAAACTATCATACATTCCTTCTAAACTTAAATATCCCAAATAATCACAACCAATATCATCTTTTATTTCTTCTAAAGATTTATTTGCGCCTATAAGTTCACTTCTATATGGAGTGTCTATTCCAAAATAACAAGGATATTTAACTACTGGTGAAGCAACTAAAAAATATACTTCCTTAGCTCCAGCCCTTCTTAATGATTCAATTAAATATTTTGATGTTGTTCCTCTAACTATAGAATCATCTATAAGAACAACTCTTTTTCCTTTAACATTTACTTTTAAAGGATTAAGTTTTACAGCAACAGCTCTTTCTCTCATTTCTTGTGAAGGAGTTATAAAAGTTCTTCCTATATATCTGTTTTTAACAAATCCAATATTATAAGGTATATTAGAAGCCTTTGCATACCCCATAGCTGCTGGTATTCCTGAATCAGGAACTGCAATAACAACATCAGCTTCTAATTGATGCTCCTTATAAAGTTTTTCTCCTTGCTTAACTCTACAACTATAAACATCAAGACCATCCATTGTAGAATCAGGTCTTGCAAAATATATATACTCAAATGAGCAAGTTTGACAAACAGTATTTTCTGAATATCTATAACTTTTAATTCCACTATTATCTATTATTATTATTTCACCTGGATTTACATCTCTTATAAATTCTGCCCCTACTGAATCTAATGCACAACTTTCTGAAGATAATATATAATTCTCTTTATATTTACCAATACATAAAGGCCTTATTCCATTTGGATCTCTAACTCCTATAAGCTTATCTTTTGTCATAATAACCATAGCGAAAGAACCTCTAACTGCTGATATAGCATTGATTACAGCTTTTTCTATACCTCTTTTTGCTCCTCTTGCTATAAGACTTGTAATAACTTCTGAATCTACTGAGGTATGAAAAACATGTCCACCATCTTCTAAAAGTTCTCTTATAACATTAGCATTTACTATATTTCCATTATGAGCTGTTGCTATTTGACCTAATTTTGTACTACTTAAAAGAGGCTGTGAATTTTCAATTGTTTTAGCTCCTGCAGTTGAATATCTAACATGACCTATTGCTATATTTCCTTTTTTTTCTCTTAAAAATTCTATATCATCATTTTTAAAAGCATCCGTGATTATTCCAAGCCCCTTATGTGCAATAATTTCCTCTCCATTTGCTACTGCAATTCCTGTGCTCTCTTGCCCTCTATGTTGAAGTGCATAAAGACCATAATAAGTTAATTCTGAAACATCTATCCCATCTTTTGAATAAACCCCAAATACTCCACACTCATCTTTAAATTTATCGTTTTGAGGATCTATAATATATTCTTCTCTAGAATTAATCATAAAATAATACCTCTCTTTTTTTAAAATTACCCTTTAATTCTATTTAATATTTCTTTGTATGCTTCCTCTACATTTCCTAAATCTCTTCTAAATCTATCTTTATCTAATTTTTCTCCTGTTGTTGCATCCCAAAATCTACATGTATCTGGTGAAATTTCATCAGCAAGTAAAATTTCTCCTTTTTCATCTCTTCCAAATTCTATTTTAAAATCTATTAAATTTATATTTTGTTTCTTAAAAAATTCTTTTAATAAGTCATTTATCTTATTTGTCATATCATAAATCTTATTAAGCTCTTCAAAAGTTGTAGCTCCAATTGCTACTGCATGATAATCATTTATAAGTGGATCTCCTAAAGAATCATCTTTATATGATAGTTCAAAAACTGTAGTTTTAAGATTAAATCCTTCTTCAATTCCTAATCTCTTTGCCATACTTCCAGCTGCCACATTTCTAACTATTACTTCAAGTGGAATTATAGAAACTTTTTTACAAAGCTGATCTCTATCATTTATTTTTTTTATAAAATGAGTCTTTATTCCAGATTCATTTAACATTTGAAAAATTGTTGATGTTATTGAATTATTTAAAATACCTTTGTTATTTATTTGAGATTTTTTTTCTCCATTAAAAGCTGTTGCATCATCTTTGTAATGAACTATAACTTCATTTTCATTTTTGCTTTTAAATATTTGTTTTGCCTTTCCTTCATATAACATTTCTAATTTTTCCATTATAAATCAACTCCTTTTGAATTTTCTTCTATAAACCTTTTTTTCATTCTTCTTCTAAAGTCAACTAAATCGTCTTTTATATTAGGATATTTAAGTGAAAGCATTTGTACAGCAAGCATTCCTGCATTATAACTATTATTTATACCAACTGTTGCAACCGGTATTCCCTTTGGCATTTGAACGATTGATAGAAGTGCATCCATCCCCTCAAGTGCTGCCTTAACCGGAACTCCAATAACTGGAATTGTTGTATGACTTGCAATAACTCCAGGAAGATGTGCCGCTAGACCTGCTCCCGCAATAATTATTTCACACCCTTTATCTTCTATTTCTTTTAATGTTTCAATTAACTTTTCTGGTACTCTATGTGCTGATAAAATAAACGCTTCATATTCAACATTAAATTCTTTTAAAGCATTGGCAGCTCCTCTCATAATCTCTATATCTGATTTACTCCCAAAAAATATAGCTACTTTCATTTATAAAACACCTCTTTTATTTAAAATAATTTACTCCTGCTTTAAATATTTTTTGATCAAAGTTTCCTAATATATTTTTATAAAGATTTTCCCCAACTCTTTCTGAGTGCCCCATCTTACCAAAGATTCTTCCATCTTTACTTGTTATACCTTCAATTGCAAAAACTGAACCATTTGGATTAAATGGCATATCCATTGTAGGTTCTCCATTTAAATCAACATACTGAGTTGCAACTTGTCCATTATCTACAAGTTCTTTTATAAGATTTTCATTTGCTACAAATTTACCTTCACCATGAGATATTGGAATTTGATGAATATCTGAAACTTCTACTTCACTAAGCCAAGGAGACTTATTTGAAACTATTTTTGTATTTACTATAGTTGACACATGCCTATTTATATCGTTATAAGTTAATGTTGCTGAATCTTCATCTATATCTCTTATCTCCCCATAAGGAAGTAATCCTAATTTTATAAGTGCTTGAAAGCCGTTACAAATCCCTAAAATTAATCCATCTCTATTATTTAAAAAATTCATAACACTATTCTTTATTTTTTCATTTCTAAATATAGTTGCTATAAATTTAGCTGATCCATCTGGTTCATCTCCAGCTGAAAAACCTCCTGGTATCATTATTATTTGAGCTTTATCAATTTCTTCTTTCAATTTATCAATGGATTCTAATAACATCTCTTTATTTAAATTTCTTATAAGTACTTCAGTAACAATTGCTCCTTCTTTTTCAAAAGCTTTTTTGCAATCATACTCGCAGTTTGTACCAGGAAATACTGGAATTACAACTTTAGGATTTTTAATTTTAACTTTTGATGATTTTATTTTAAAATTATTTTTTTCTTCTATTTTTATACCGCTTATATCGCTATTTTTACTATTTATTTTTGATTTAAATACATTTTCTAACTTTTCTTCATATACTTCTTGTAAATAATTCAAATTAAATTCTAAGTCATATTCGTTACATCTAATATAATTACTTTCTAATGTTTTACCTATTACTTTATAATTTGTTCCTTCAAAATCTTTCTCTATATTTATATCTTTTTTAACTTCTAAAATTAAACTTCCATAGTTAAAACCAAATAACTCATCTTTAGAAACATTACTAAATTCTACTCCAATTTTATTTCCTAATGCCATCTTTGTTATTCCTTCAGCCACTCCACCAAACTTAATTGAATATGCTGAAATTACTTTTTTATCACATATTAATTCATGTAATTTATTAAAATTATTTTTTAATGTATTTATATTTAATGTTCCGTCTTCTAATTTTTTAGATTTTAACATTATAATTGTTGAGTTCTTCTCCTTAAACTCTGGTGAAATAATATTTTTAGCTTTCTCAACAGTTACTGCAAATGAAATAAGACTTGGTGGAACATCAATATTTTTAAAAGTTCCTGACATAGAATCTTTTCCACCTATTGCTGGAATTTCTAAATCTTTTTGTGCTTTAAATGCCCCAAGTAATGCACTAAATGGCTTTCCCCATCTTTCTTCATTATTTCCTAACTTCTCAAAATATTCTTGAAGAGTTAACCTTATTTTTTTATAGTCTCCACCCATAGCTACAACCTTTGTAACTGATTCTATTACAGAATAATATGCCATATGAAACGGACTCCAAGTTCCAAGATAAGGATTAAATCCATATGTCATAATTGATGCATCTTTACTTTCTCCATTTAACACTGGAATTTTTGCTGCCATTCCTTCTGCTGGAGTAATTTGATACTTCCCTCCAAGTGGCATAAGAACTGTATTTCCACCAATAGTTGAATCAAATCTTTCTATAAGCCCCTTTTTGCTACATACATTTAAACTTTTTAATACATTAATCCATTTTTCTTTTATATCTACATTTTCTACATCATATGGATATTCTTCTATTTTATTAATCTTTATATTAGTTTCTTGAGTTTTTCCATTTGTATCCAAAAAACTTCTTTTTATATCAACTATTGTTTTACCTCTCCAAGTCATTTTAAGTCTTTCATCATCTGTAACTTCTGCAACAACTCTAGCTTCCAAATTTTCTTCTTCTGAAAGCTCTATAAACCTTTTAGCATTTTCCCTTTTTACTACAACAGCCATTCTTTCTTGTGATTCTGATATAGCAATTTCAGTTCCATCTAATCCTTCATATTTTTTTGTTACTTTATCTAAATCTATATTAATACCTCTACAAAGCTCCCCTATTGCAACCGATACTCCACCAGCTCCAAAATCATTACACCTTTTAATCATTTTAGAAACTTCTTTATTTCTAAATAATCTTTGTATTTTTCTTTCAATTACTGGATTTCCTTTTTGCACTTCAGCACCTGAAGTTTCTATTGAATCTTCTGTATGTTCCTTTGAAGAACCAGTCGCCCCACCAATTCCATCTCTTCCAGTTCTTCCACCAACAAGTATTACTACATCAGAAGCATTTGGCGTTTCTCTAACAACATTTTCTTTTGGAGCCGCTGCAATTACTGCTCCAATTTCCATTCTCTTTGCCACATAATTTGGATGATATACCTCATCAACTTGACCTGTTGCAAGTCCTATTTGATTTCCATAAGAACTATATCCATTAGCTGCCCCTAGTGTTATAGTTCTTTGTGGAAGTTTACCTTTTAAAGTTTCTTGTATGCTAACTGTAGGATCAGAAGCTCCTGTAATTCTCATTGCTTGATATACATACGTTCTTCCAGATAAAGGATCCCTTATAGCTCCTCCAAGGCAAGTTGCTGCTCCTCCAAAAGGTTCTATTTCCGTTGGATGATTATGTGTTTCATTTTTAAACATTAAAAGATATTCTTCTATACCTTTATCAGTTTCAACATTTACTTTTATTGAGCAAGCATTTATTTCATCTGATAAATCTAAATCATCAAGTAATCCCTTAAGCTTAAGCTCCTTCATTGATAAAGTTGCTATATCCATAAGGCTTATTTTTCTATTTGTATTTTCACCATATACAAATTCTCTTGATTTTATGTAATTTTCATATGATTTTTTTATTGGGTTTGTATATTTACTTTCTTCTATTTGGATTTTTTTGATAGATGTTTCAAAGGTAGTATGTCTACAGTGATCAGACCAATAAGTATCTATTACTTTAATTTCAGTAATACTAGGATTTCTATTTTCTTCTTTAAAATAATCTCTAATCATAATTAAATCTTCAAAACTCATTGCAAGTCCTTGAGTTTTATGAAAATTTTTCAATTCATTATCCTTTTTAGTTATAAAATCATTCAATATTTCAATATCTTTAGGAATAATTGTATTATTTACCAATTCATTTGAATATAAAGAAACTTCTCTAGAATCTACTGGATTTATATAATATTTTTTTATTTTTTCTATTTCATTCTTTGAAAGATTTCCTTTTAAAACAATAACTTTTGAAGATTTAACCTCTGAATTGTTATTAGATGTTAATAGCATTATACATTCTTTTGCAGAATCTGCACGTTGATCATATTGCCCTGGCAAATATTCAACACAAAAAGCAATCTCATCTTCTTTTAACTTTATAATATCTTCATAAACATTATCAACTGGTGGTTCTCTAAAAATAGTGTTTAATGCCTCTTTATAATAAATTTCTTCTAAATTTCCTATTACATATTTATTTAACACTCTTACATTAATTAAATTATCTACTTTTAAATTTTCCTTAAAATCTTTTAAAAGTATATTTGCCTCTATATCAAAGCCATCTTTTTTTTCAACAAATATTATTTTATTATTAACCATCTTATCCCTCCACCATATTTTTATTAATCCTTTTATAAATACCTCTTTTTGTAAATTCAGAATATCACTCCGCAGCAAAAAAGTCAACATTATTCATTTTATTTATTTTAATATTCGTATTATAATCCGTATATTAATTTAATATATTCTTTTTAAAATACGTATTTAATACATTTTTTATTTTAAAATAAAAAAAAGCTGGTGATATCACCAGCAAGTTTCAACCTACGTAACCTCCTCTTTATGTAGAAGGTCATTTTTATTATAAACAAATTTAAAATTATTTATGCTAATAAGATAATTTAAAATATATTTTTAATTATCTTTTTAATCCATGCAATAAATCCTGTTTCTTCTTCTTGATTATTTTCTTTAACTTCCTTTGTTTCTGGGGCCTTTATTTCATTTGTTTTCATAATGAATTTTACACTACCATCCATTTTATTATTTTTTCCTGTAAAAGTATCATATTCAGTAGATAATTTTACAAGCTCATCTTTAACTTCAATTACATCTTCAACCTTTTCTGTTGCCTCTTCTCCTTTATTACTTAAAGTTTTTATTCCCTTTTCATTAAATTCCTTCATACCATTATTTAATTTTTGACTTCCATCAGCAAGTTGATTTACTCCATCCTCTAATTGTGGTAAACTCTTTATTAACTCTCTTGCTCTTTGTACATTTCCTTTTTCTAATGATGATCTAGTTATTCGAAGTATATCTTCACTATCTTTTAAATCCTGTTGCATTGAAAGTAATTTATTACCCAAATATTTTACTTCCTTAATATTTAATTCTCCATTTCCACTACTTAATACAGCCTTAATACTATCTATTGTTTTTTGTGAAGAATCTAAATCATTATAAAATTTATTTATACTTTCTATTAAATTTTTATTTTCTTTTATTCCATTAATCATTTTATTTATTGATTCTATATTATTTTTATTTAATTTTATATCTTCTGATAATAAATTTAAGTTATTCTTTAATCCTTCTATAGCTTTTATATCATTTTCATTTAAACTTAAAATACTATCTCCAATTCCTTTTATTATTTTTTGATTATTATTGTCTTTATAGCTTGAATAAAATTTCGCTATATTAGCTCTTGAGCTTTCATTTGAAAGAACACTACTAGTTGAATTTAATATTGGATCTAATTCTTTTAAATCCTTTATACTTGCCATAATGCCTTTCATATTTTCTCCATATCCATTTATTTTTTTAGCATCTAATTGTATTTGATCTTTTGTAAAATCTTTTTCTGTTAGACTATTTATTACATTTTTTAATTGAGCCCCTTGACTTCCATAGACTCCATCAATATATTTATTCACCTTTGCTTTTGCTTCTGCTAATGGTATTTTATTTTGATTCATTTCACCAATAACCATTGATTTCATTATCAAATAACTTGATCCATAAACCTTCATATCTGATGCCATAGCATTCATATTTTTTAGATTTTCATTACTCAACATTTTTTGAGTATTTTTTATTTTTGAATTTATATAACCTAAAAAATTATTAGCCTTTTTATCTAAGCTTCCACCTGGTGTTGAATTTATAGCCCCATCTAATACTTTTTCCATTGGTTCAATTGAATTCTTTGCTTTCCTTGCTGAATTTATTAAATTTTGACCTCTTTTTAAGTTTTGTCCACTTACAATATTTGTCATATTATTTAATTTTTTTAAAGTTTCAGGATTTATATTTTCATATCCCTCTTTTAACTTCGTTATATCATTTAAAAGCTTATTAAAGTTGTCATCTTTTGAAAGCCCTCTAAAAGTATTAATTGAAGCTTCTAAAAGCTTTTGGTTTTGTAATATTCCTTCTCCATCTTTTATTAAAGTATTAACTTTATCAACATTATCCTCTGTAAATAAAGATAATACTTCTTTTGTTTTTTCTGTGTTTATATTTTTTGCAAAATAAGCATCATCTATTAATTTATTTGCTTTTGATACCTGTTTATCTGAATTTATAATTCCAAGAGCTTCTTTTAGATTATTGTTATTTAATTGTCCCTTTCCTTTATCTAATTCTTTTTTAGCTTTAAGTAACCCTTCACTTAAGGCATTAGTTCCTTTAAGCAATTCATCTGATGCATCATTTAATTTATTTAAAGAATCTTTTATTTCATCTATTGAATCAGCAGCTTTTAATTTACTTAAATCAGGCAACTGTGTTGTTGCAGTTATCATTATAGGTCCAAGTTCAAAATTCTCTACATATCCTTCTATTACTAACTTATCTTCAAGATTTATTTCTAAATCTTTATCATTTAAATTTAAACTTTCTTTAAGACCTGGAAATGCAGCAAAGGCTACAATATTATTATTTCCTTCTGATATAATTGTTCCTGAATTTACTTTTAAATCTTTAAATTTATCAATAGGAAGTTTAACTATAGTTGCTGTAGTTAATGGTGTATATATCTTTCTTGTTTTTCCATTAATATTTACATTTTTTGATGATTTATTTTTAAATTCTAATTCTATCCTTATTTTTCCTGACTTACCTGCAATCTCATTTTCCTTAACCTTTTCATCATTAATAAAATAATTTATTTTTACATCAAGTGGAATTTCTTTATCAGTATTTCCGCTATAATAAAGATCACTTCCATTTACCTTCCACTTAAGCTTATCTCCATCTTTAATTGGCTTGTCATCGCCTTTTATATTTTCTATATTTTTAAGACTTGTCTCATCTTCTATATCTAAATTTCCTGAATCTGTGTGTATCCAGTTAGTAACTGTTGTTTTCTCTACCTTACCATCAGAACTTAGATTTACATATACACTTTCATCTTTGTTTATTTCACTAGCTCCCGCAATTGTACTTGTAGCCATAGAACCTATTATTGCTAATGCTATTACTTTTTTAGACATTGATTTATACATAAATATCTCCCCCTGACTTATAAATTTTAACCACGCCATTTTAATGATGTTTTGTTTATTATTCCTTCTGAAACTAATAATAAAGATGGTAATATTAAAAGAATTACTGCCATACTAATTAAAGCTCCTCTAGAAATTAAAAAACAAAGACTTCTAATTAATGACATATCTGATACCATTGCTACAGCTCCTGTTGCTCCAAAAAAAGTAAGTCCAGATGTAACAATAGATTTTGCTGATCCTTTTACCGCTATAAGTATAGCTTCATGTTTTTCATATCCCTTTCTAAGTTCTTCTCTAAACCTAGATGTCATTAAAATTGCGTAATCAACTGTTGCTCCAAGTTGTATTGTTCCAATTACTATACTAGCTACAAAAGGAATTTCATTTCCAGTATAATAAGGAATACCCATATTTATAAAAATAGCAAATTCTATAGCAGAAACTAAAAGTATTGGTACTGATATTGATTTAAATACTATTAGTATTATCAAGAATATTGCTATTATTGAATATACTGATACCATTTTAAAATCTCTATCTGAAGTTGTTATTAAATCCTTTGTAAGAGGTCCCTCACCAGCAACTAAAGCGCCTTTATCATAACTTTTAACGATATCTATAATTTCATCAATTTGTTTATTTTCTTCATCTTTTGCTGCCTTATATTCTGAATTTGCAAGTATAAGATTATATCCACCACTTTTAAATATCTCCCTTATATTTTTAGGAATAAATTCTTCTGGAACTGCTGGACCTATTAATTTGTCATAAGATATTACTGATGTTATTCCTTTAACATCCTCTATTTTCTTTGTTATTTCTTTAACCTTATATGGTTTTACATTTTCATTAACTAAAATAAAATGTGTTGTCATCATATTAAACTTATCTTTTAATTTATTTGTTGCTACTATAGATGGCATATCCTTTGGCAAAGTTTCATCTAAATTATAATAAACCTTTGCATTATTTGAACCATATATAGCTGGAACTAAAAGTATAAAAAATATTGCTATAAAAACTTTATAGTGAGTTGTTACAACTTTTGATAAATTATCAAAATTAGGAATTATAGTTTTATGTTTATATTTGTGAATTAATTTATCAAAAGTAAGGATTAATGCAGGTAATACTGTTACTGAACATATAACTCCAATTACAACACCCTTAGCCATAACTAAACCAATATCTCTTCCAAGAGTTAAGTCCATAGCACATAAAGCTAAGAAACCAGCTATTGTAGTTAATGATGATCCTGATATTGAAAGCATTGTTGTTTGAATTGCTTCTGCCATAGCTTGCTTTCTATTCTCAAACCTTGTAAGTTCTTCTTCATACCTATGCATTAAAAATATTGAGTAATCCATAGTAACTCCAAGTTGAAGTACAGCCGCCAAAGCTTTAGTTATATAGGAAATTTCACCAAATATTATATTAGTACCAAGATTAAATAGTATTCCAATTCCTATTGATACTAAAAATATTATAGGTACAAATGTAGATTCCATAGAAATTAATAAAACTACTAAAGAAATTATTACTGCCAATATTACATAAAACGGTGTTTCTTTATCAGCCAAATCTTTTGTATCTTTAAGAATCGCTGACATACCACTTAAAAAGCACTGGTTATTTGTTACTGATTTTATTTTTTCAATTGCATTTAATGTATTTTCTGATGCAACTGAATCATTATATTTTATAATGACCATAGTTGAATCACCATTAAACATTTGTTTTTTAACATCATCTGGTAACATATCTTTAGGAACTGATATGTCTAGTGCATCATCTATCCAAATAGCATTTTCCACACCTTCAATATTTTTAATTTTTTCCTTAAGTTTTACTACATCCTTATTTGGCATGCCTTCAATTATAAGCATTGAAGTTGCAGCATCTGAATAAACATCATCAAGTACTTTTTGACCTTTTGTAGAATCTAAATTCTGTGGTAAGTAACTTAAAATATCATAATTTATTTTCGTATTTATAAAACCAAAAATAGCTGGAATTATTAATACTGCAGTTACTATTAAAACTGTTTTTGTGTGATTAGAAATCCACTTCCCAAAATTCTTCAATATTATCCCCCCTTATATGACTATTAGTCATTTATTTTTATTATACCATTATATGTATTAACATCCAAATATTTTGATTAAAATTTTATAAAGTTTTAAATAAACTTAAAATTTCAATTTAAATTTTCTGTGAATTATAAATACTGTTTTAAATATTAAACTTATTGTATAATAACTTTATAATATTAAATTTTAAGTTTAATATTTAACTTGAAGTATCTATATTAGCTATATTGCTTTATAAAATTTATAAATTAATAATAGTAAATATAATAAATATTTTTAAAGGAGCGTTTTTATTGTTTGGTTATGTAACTCCTCTAAAACCAGAATTAAAAATTAGAGAATATAATCAATTTAAAAGTTATTATTGCGGAGTTTGTTTAAGCATTAAAAATCTTTATGGAAACATTCCTAGAGTATCTTTAAATTATGATATGACTTTCTTGGCACTACTTTTAGATGGATTAATGAATGAAAAATTAGATTTAAAATTAAAAAGATGTATGGCTCATCCTACAAAAAAAAAGCCAATTTTATTAAATAATACTGCGTTAAACTATGCAGCTACTATGAATGTAGCTTTAGTTTATTATAAATTATTAGATGATGTTTATGATGATAATTCATTAAAGAGTAAATTTTTCCTTAATATTATGAAACCTTATCATAAAAAATTTACATCTTCTATAAAAAAAATAAACTTATCTATTGAGGAAAATTTAAAATACCTCACAAAACTTGAAAATGATAGAAACTTTGTTTCTATAGATGAAATATGTGACCCTTTCAGTAAAATTGTAGGTATTATTCTTAAAGAATTTCCTTATAAGTTTAAAGAAGATTCATTAACTTTAAGGGAAAATCTTTATACTTTTGGCTATTCTTTGGGTAAGTGGATATATTTAATAGATGCTTTAGATGATTTAGAAAAAGATATGAAAGATAAAAAATTTAATCCAATAAATTTTTTATACAACAAAACTAACTTAACTTATGATGAATTACTAAAAGAAATAAAAAAAAGAATTGAATTTAGTATTTTTAATTCAGCATATACTTGTAGAGAAATTTTATCTAAACTTCCTCTTAATAAAAATAGAGAGATTTTAGAAAATATAATTGACCTAGGTATGATGGATAAATACATTAATATAACAAATAAATGTAAGTGTAAAAAGAAAGGTAGTGAAATTTAAATGAATCCTTATGAAGTACTTGGCTTAAAAGAAGGAGCATCACAAGAGGAAATTAAAAGTGCATATAGAAAGCTTGTAAAACAATATCATCCAGATCAATATGGTGATAATCCCCTAAAAGATTTAGCACAAGAAAAGCTTACAGAAATAAATGCAGCTTATGATATGTTAACAAAAGGAAATAATAATTCAAGCTATAATACAAATAGTAATTATAGCAATTCATCTTATAATAATCAAAGTAACAATGATATATATACTTTTCAAGAAATTAGAAGACTTATACAAAGTAGAAACATACCTTTAGCTGAAAATAAATTAAATTCAATATCTAACAGAAATGCTGAATGGAACTTCTTAATGGGAGTGTGTCATCTTCAAAAAGGATGGTATGATTCAGCTGTTAATTATCTACAAACAGCTGTAAATATGGATCCTAATAACTTTGAATACAGGCAAGTATTAAATCAAATAAACATGAGAGCTAGTAATTATGGAAATCCATACAGAACATCTGGTGCAGGTAATGCAGATGCTTGCAATTGTTGTTTAAACCTTTGGTGTTTAGATAGTCTTTGTGAATGTTTTGGTGGCGATCTTATAGGTTGCTGTTAATAAGTTTTGGAGGCTTATTATTATGAAAAATTTAAAAGCTAAAGATTTAGCATTAGGTGGTATACTAACTTCATTAACTGTAATTGTATTATTTATTAATATTCTTATACCAATAAATACTTTTGCTATTCTTACAATTTCATCTTGTTTTGTTCCTATAGCAATTATTAGAAGTAATGTACGGGTTGGAATCTTTGTTTATATAGCTTCATCTATAATAGGGTTCTTTTTAGTTCCATTAGATATAATGATTCCTTTTATACTTTACTTTGGAATTTATGGTTTAGTTAAGTTTTATATTGAAAAGCTAAGAAATATGCCATTAGAAATATTATTAAAATTATCATTTTCAAATATAATGCTAATTTTAGGCTATATTTTATTCACAAAATTTATAGCACCTATAAATTTAAATATTCCTATATGGATTCTTATTATATTAGCTCAAATTGCATTTCTTATATTTGATTATGCCTTAACATTAATAATAACGTTTTATATTTCTAAATTTCATAATAAGTAAAAAAACAAAGCACTATTATTTTATAATAGTGCTTAATGTTATTCAAAAAATTTATATTTAATCATGTAAACTTCATTTTTAATTAATTGAATTTAATATTTTTTTAAGTATAATATCAATTACCTCTCCTAAAATTATTATTACAAATAATCTTGTATATACAAATAAAATATATGTTAAAATAACTAAACCGATTCCTGCATATCCAATTAATAAAATTGTGACTTTATTTAAAGAAATAGTACTATCCCTATTTAACTGATTTGATAAATTATCTATACTATCTATACATCCTTGAAATTTACCTTCAAAAAGAAATGCAATTACTCTATCAATAATAAATATACTCCAAAAAATAACGCTTAATTTATTTCTAAAAGCAAAAATATATATAAGTAACATAATTATACCTAATGTAGGTAATATATAATCCGCAACTATTTTTCTCAATTCTTCCATAATTAAATTCTCCTGTAACTTTAAATATTTTCGCTTATAATTATGATACCAATTATTTTGTATATATTGCAATAATTTAATCAAATATATAAAAAAAGATATACAATTTTGATTATTGTATATCTTTATAAAAATCATAATAACTTATAAAGCTGTTTTTCTAACAAAACACCTTCTTTAGCTTCATAGTCATATTTAATACTATATTCTATACACCCTTTTACAAAATCTGCTGAATTTTTAACTCCATCTTCTAATGTGTTTTTCTTTAGTAATTCAGTACATAAAGTTGCTGTAAATATGTCACCTGTTCCTGGATAAGATTTTTCTAATCTTTCATGCTTTATAATGCTTAAATTTTCTCCTTCTAAAATAGCAATTCCTATTTTATCATTGCAAGGAACCGAAGTTATAACTATATTTTTAGCTCCAATTTTTCTTAAATCTTTTAAAATATCCTTTATATCTTCTTCTTGAAAATTTAAAAAATCTTTTTCTTTTCTTCCCGTCAAATATAGTGCTTCTGTAAAATTTGGTGTAATTAAATCACTATATTTTAAAATCCTCTTTAGCTTTTCTACATAATCATTGTTAAACCCATTATAAAGAGTATTATTATCTCCAAATATAGTATCTAATATAACTAATCCATCCTTTTTTTCTTTTAAAAATAATTCTACTTGTTCTATTTTTTCTTTATTACCTAAATAACCTATTAAAGTTAAATCAAAATTTATTTTATTTTTATTCATGCTCTCTAGTGATTGCTTAATAAAATTTTTACTATCGATTTTTGCTATACTTTTAAAACCACCTGTATGGCTTGATAATACTACAGTCGGAATAGGACAAACCTCTATTCCCCTAATACTCATTATAGGTAATATGTTTGTAATAGATGCTTTGCCAATAGAACATAGGCTGTGTATTACTAAAGCTCTATTTATAGGTTTCTTCAAAATTTATCTCTCCGTTCCGATTAATTCATTTGCTTTATAAATATTTTACTAGCTGATTTTATAGCTATTGATAAAGGTATTGCAATAGCTACTCCTATGGTAGTTGTTGTTATTGATGTTAGAAGTGATGTTACAGCTCCTTGCCATCCCTTAAATATTATCCAATTAAAAATAAAATATCCAACTAATGATACTATACCTCCAGATATAAAACCAATCATATTTTGTACTATATTTTTCCCCTCTTTACCATTCATAAAACAAATCTTACCTGCAACATATCCTGTTAACCCTTTAATTATAAACGTAGGAATTGTCCAAAGTACAAATGCAGGATTTAATGCATCCATAAGTGCACTACCTATAGCTGCAGGAATAAAAGCTTTTTCTCCAATTAATACTGCAACTATAAATATAACTGTTGTTCCTAGATGTATCATTGACATCCCAGCACCTATTGGAATTTCAATATGAATATAAGTTCCTAAAAATACTAAAGCTGAAAACATTGATAACATAACAAGCTTTTTAGTGCTCATTTTTTTCATTTTAACTTCCCCCCATTTATTTTTTAATCTTCTTTTATGTTATGCTTTTAAAGTATCAACTGTCAAATGTACCGATACATTATAATAAATAAATATTATAATTACCTATAAACTTATTTATTTCAAAAAAAATAGGGCTGTAAAACAGCCCTTATATTTTAATATTATTTCATTAATTTTGTAATCTTCTTGCTAAGTAATAATAATACTATTCCAAGTACTATACATACTCCTGATATTGAACCAAATATTTCTAAAGGTCCTAATGTTTCTAATCTTGATGCTATAACACCAGCTAATAAATTTGCTACTCCTGTTGCAGCAAGCCATAATCCCATTAATAATGAAGCATACTTAATTGGTGCAAGTTTTGATACCATTGATAAACCAATTGGTGATAAACATAACTCTCCAACAGTATTACAGAAATATGTTAATACAACCCACCACATACTTGCTTTGGCTACTGGATTTTCAGCGCCTCCAATTGACATAACTGCTCCTACCATAAATAAGAAACCAATTCCTAATATTATCATACCCATTCCCATTTTAACTGGTATTGATAAATCACCTTTATCTCTATTTGCTAATCTAATCCATAACTTAGCTAATATTGGTGAAAGTATTAAAACAAAGATTGGGTTACATGATTGGAACCATGAAACTGGTATTGTCATTCCAAAAAGTTCTCTATTAGTTAATTTTTGAGTAAACATTGTTAATGAACTTCCTGCTTGCTCAAAGCCTGTCCAGAAGAAAATAACAAATGCTGCTAATATTATTATAGATAATACTCTTCTTTTTTCTTGCTTAGTTAAAGGCTCATTACTTGCCTTTTTATTTTCATTTTTAGCTTCTTCCTTATTAATTCCCCCAACATGAGATAAATATTTTGGTGAAAATACCATAAATATAATCGCACCTAGAACCATACCAATAGCAGCTGCTAAAAATCCATATTTAAATCCATAATGCATAACACCATTTGAAGTTGTTGCGAAGATATTTTCTGCTAATAATCCACATATTAAAGGTGCTATTAATGAACCTAAGTTTATTCCCATATAAAATATTGTAAATGCTGAATCCTTACGCTTATCACCTTTATCATAAAGTTGACCAACAACAGTTGATATATTAGGTTTAAAGAATCCATTACCAGCAATTAATAACGCTAATCCTATGTAAAGCCCTACTCTACTTCCATTAACAAATAATGAGAAGTTACCTATGGCCATAATAATTGCTCCAATTAATATAGCTTTCTTTTGTCCTAAGAAATTATCTGCAAGCCATCCTCCTATAATTGGAGTAAAATATGTGCATCCAGTATAAATAGCATATATAAAAGCCCCTGAACTTACACTATAACCTAAACCACCTTGTACAAGACTTACTGTTAAGTAAAGCATTAAAAGTGATCTTAATCCGTAATAACTAAATCTTTCCCACATTTCAGTTAGGAATAATAAGTAAAGACCTGCTGGATGTTTTAATCTACTTTTTGTAGCAGGTACATCTAATGTTGTCATAAAAATTCCCCTTTTCATTTATCTTTTGCTTCAATTTTGCAATTTGTTTTTGAAAACTTTCTTTAATCGATGATAAAATTATAGCATTTACAGAAAAATAATTCAAGTTATTTCTTCATTTTATTTAATTCAATTAACTTTTTTATAAAATTTATATATTTTATAAGGGTATTTTTTATTAATTTAATAATAAAATATCATTTTTTTAATTTTTCTTTATTAATCCTTTAATTTTTTTATTGTATTTCCATACAGTACATTTGATTTTTTATGTAATACACTTGCAAGTTATAATAATATAAGATTCATTTTAGAGTTGATAATTGACACTTTATTAATAATAAATAAAAATTCAAACATAAATTTAATTTAAATTCTTCTGTTATACCTGAAATTTTCTTAAAATAATAAAAATAATTATTTTAGAATATTTACAAAAGAATATATAATTTTGTATTAATAAATTTAATTGTCTTTTTAATAAAATATAAATTTATTTCAAATAAAAAATTACAAGTATAAACTATAAATTAGAATATACTTGTAATTTAATATTCGTAAAATCATTTTATTTTTGATACTATTCTTAAAATATCACTCAAACTTATTTTATGTTTTGAATTTGTCTTTTCTATATATTTTGTTAATTCTCCATCTGTATTTTTATTAAAGATTTTTATATCCTCATTATTTAATTTTATATTTAACTTTGTATCCTCAAAATAATAAATTATCCCCCTTATCTTAATATTATATCCTATTTCTTTTATGTACTCATTAATATTATTCATTTGCTTTTTTAATATAAATATAGGATTATTTATTTTTTTGAAACCAAATTTATTTTCTAGTTCCCACTTATTATCAAAATCATTTCCTCTTATAATTCCATTATCACTCCTACTATATATTATAAAAATCCCTTTATCATTTATACATAATGTATCAATATAATTTATTCCACTTTTTAAAGATATTTTTACATTATTTAATATATAATTCTTATTATCTAATCGCCTTAAAACAGCAGGTTCTATTTTAATATCTTTATTTTTCCGTTTATTTAAATCAATAAACCCATTTTTAAACTGTTGTTTTTTTAAATATTTATTTTTGGAATAACTATATGTTAATACTAAAGATATTAGTATTATAGTAAAATCATAATATTCATCTAAAATTTTATAAACATAAAAAAAGCTATCTATTACTTCAAATAATAATTTAACTATAAATATAAATATTATAAAAGTAATTATAATTGAAAATTTATTAAGTTCTACTTTTCTAACTAATTTTTCTTCTTTAATATTAGTAACATCTATTAGTATAGCCATTTATTTCACCTCATTACATAAATTAAAGGCTAGAAATTATTTCTAGCCCTTATTATTATGTACCAATATTAAAATTATTATATAAAATTATACTATTTTAATTATTCAACATGAGATGCTAAATCTTGAAGTTTTTCCAGTGCTAATGCTGCTCTTTCATCATCATCTACAAGAACAACTAAAAAATCTCCAGAAAGAATTTTTGTATTTCCTTTTGGTATAATTTCTTTTCCACCTCTCTTTATAGCAACTAAAAGACATCTATTTGGCCATTCTATATCTTTTATAAATTTACCTTCAACTTTACTTCCCATAAATACTGAAACCTCTAATAATGTTTTATTAACATAAGCCTTACATTCTTCACTATCACAATCTAAGTTACCACATTTTTTAAGTCGTCTTTCTAAAAGACTTTCATATATAGGTTCTGATTTTAATATATCAGAAGTAACATATGAAGCAATTACAACTACAGTAAGTGCTAATAAATGTTCAAATGATCCTGACATTTCAGTAATCAAAACAATTCCTGTTATAGGAGCTTTAACTATTGATGCAAAGTGTCCTGCCATAGCAAGTATTATAAAATTAATTATATATATTACCGGTATATTAGCTGCCTTACAAACAACTATTCCAAATATATTTCCAACTATTGCTCCTAATACTAACAATGGAAAGAATATTCCTCCAGGAGAATTAGAACCGAAACTTATAAATGTAAATAAGTATTTAACAATTAAAAATAAAAGTAACATCCAAATAGTGAATCCTCCATTTACAAGACTCATAATAAGAATATGTCCCCCACCTAAAAGAAGTGGTGCTGTAAGTCCAATTATTCCTGCACATATGAAAGGAATCATTACTTTTATTTGAACTGGAACATTTTTAAACTTACCATATATATCTTGTGTTTTAAGTATTCCTTTGCTAAAAATCGCACCAGTAATTCCTAATATAATTCCTAATAATATTAACGCCCAATAATATTTTAATGGAAATACTTTTACATCTGAAAAACCTAGAGCAGGTTCAATTCCTAAAAAATTTTTACACATAAAATCTGCTGCTATAGAGGCTGACATAGCTGAAAGTAAAACCAACGGAGAAAAATTTTTATGTACCTCTTCTAATGCAAATATAACTCCTGATAAAGGAGCATTAAAAGCTCCAGCAAGACCTGCACTTGCACCACTTGTTATTAAAAACTTATCTTCAATATTTATTCTTTTACATACCTTTGAGAAACCTTGCCCTATTGATGCCCCCATTTGAACTGATGGACCTTCACGACCTACTGATAATCCAGCAACTAATGCCATAGTTCCACCAACAAATTTAAAAACTAAAACTCTTAACCAATTAGCCTCAAGCCTTTTCATAAGTATGCCTTCTACCTGCGGTATACCACTACCTGATATCATAGGATCCTTTTTAACTAAACATCCAACTATAAATCCCATAATTCCTAAAACTACAAAAACTAAAATTATGTCTAATGGATTTCCTTTTGCATAAACGTAAAATTTAATTAGTAGAGGAGATAACTTTTCAACTAGCACTCTATTTGCAACAATTACTAATCCTGCAATTAATCCAATAAGTGCAGATTCCCATATTAATCTAATTTTCAAATTATTTCTATGGGGAAAAATTTCTTCTACTCCATCTTTATTTTTTTTCATTAATAATTCCCCCTTAAATACAGTCTATTTTTAATTATATATTTTATTTATAATAATAGAAAATTATATTAATCTCTTAAATTGCTACTTGGTATCATTTTATTTGATTTAATTTAATTAAATCTAAATTAACATATATTTCTTTAAATATCTCTTAATATCTATTATTATCCTCTAATTTCTAATATATATAATTTAATTTTTTGTAAACTAAAATATAAAGAGAGAGTATTTACCTCTCTCTTTATATTTTATAACCATTTTTTAAAATTTATATGGCTATTTCTTCTTTACTTTTAAGAATTTCTATTATCTTATTTGATTTCATTTCTAATATTCCACAATTCAAAACAATTTCTTTTGATTTATTATAATTATTAAAAATTTCTACTGCATTATCAAAATCATTAAAAACCTTCCAATAACCACATATTAAACATTTCTTTTTATTACATTCCATAAAATCAATAACATCATCTAATGGTATCCCTAAAAATATTCCAAGTTCATGAGGACAATGAATCTTTTCATATCTATAAACTAAAACATTTAATATATCTTTGATATTAAAATTTAAATTAATTGTATATCCTAATTTAATTAAAAACATTTTTATCTTTTTTGAACTTATAACTTTTTTTAATTTTTCCTCTGAATATATAAGTAATATAATAGCGTTTTCATCTTCTCTTAATACAATATAATCTAAGTCTATCTTATTCATAAAAGTTTTTTTATAATTTCTCCAAATTAAATATTCTTTACTTTTCTTTTTTAAAGTTATAGTTGAAGATGGCTTAAAGCCACTTACTACTGGTGCTAATAAAAATAACATATATTTATCAAAGTATTCAATATCACTAACATAATTTAATTTATCCATAAATAATTTAACTTTATTCTCCATCTTCAACTCTCCTTTTACTTACATTTTACCTATTCTTTTTCCAATTTCTATTAATTTATCCCTGTCGTCACCTTCTGGAAATTCTTTAACTATTACTTCTCTTTCTAATAACTCAGCTCCTGAACCTTCCATTCTTTCTTCCCAATTTGTCATAAACTCTCCATTTCCCCATCCGTATGAACCAAAAAGAACCATCTTCTTTCCTGATACTTCGCCTTCTATTGATTCTACAAATGGTTCCATTTCGCATTCTTCTATAACTTCAACTCCCATTGATGGTGAACCTAAAATTAAAACATCACAATTTTTAACATCATCTATTGATGCATTATCAACAGTTTTTAACTCTACACTTGCTCCTGAATCATTTAATCCTTCTGCAATTAATTTTGCCATTTCTTCTGTATTTCCTGTTCCTGACCAATAAATTATATTTGCTTTCATATAATTCTACCTCCTAATTGATATTGATTATCATTATTTAATGATATTTTATTCTATCCTTTATATATTGTCAATAGTTTAATTTTAAAAATAAAAAATCACTTCCATAAACATGAAAGTGATTTTTATATAAGTAATAATATTTATTATTTTGATATTCTTCTTCCTAACTCAACTAGCTTGTCTGAATCTTCTCCTTCTGGTTCTCCCTTTACAACTACACTTTTTTCTAAAAGTTCCGCTCCATTATCTTCCATTCTTTGTTCCCATTCATCCATGAAGGCTCCGCCTCCCCATCCATATGAACCAAAAAGAATCATTTTCTTTCCTGATACTTCTCCTTCTATTGATTCGATAAATGGTTCAACTTCTGTTTCTTCTAAATTTTCAGCTCCCATAGCTGGTGAGCCTAAAAGAACTATATCGCAATCTTTAATTTCATTTTCTGATGCAGAATCCATAGTAAATAAATTTACTTCTGCCCCATTTTCTTTTGCTCCACTAGCTATTAATTCAGCCATTTTCTTAGTGTTTCCTGTTGATGAATAATATATAACATTAATTTTCATAATATCTACCTCTTTCTAATTAATAATAATTATCTACTAATAATATACATTAATTATCTATTTCAGTCAATAGATTTTGGAAAATTTCTTATCATTTTACTCTGATTTATTTTAACTTACCATTTTCCATAATTAAAATCCTATCTGCAACGTTGTTTGCAAAATCAATATCATGTGTAATTATCATTATTGATATTCCATCTTCATTTAATTTTTTTATTATCTTAGATACTTCTATTGTTGTTTCAGGATCTAATGCAGATGTTGGCTCATCAAAGCATAATATTTTAGGGCTCATAGCTAATGCTCTTGCAATAGCAACTCTTTGTTTTTGTCCTCCTGAAAGTTCATTTGGATAACTATTTTCTTTTCCATTCATTGATAAATTATCAAGAAGTTTTAAAGCCATTGCTTTAGCTTTATCTTTGTCCATTTTTAAAACTTTAATAGGAGCTTCAATTATATTTTCAATAACAGTCATATGTGGAAATAGATTAAAATTTTGAAACACAACTCCTATGTCCTTTCTTATTTCTTTCAATAATTTACCTTCTGAATATTTTCCATCAGCAAAGAAAGTTTTATCATTTATAATAATTTTTCCATTATCACACTTTTCAAGACCTGTTACACATCTTAATAATGTTGTTTTTCCTTCTCCTGATTTTCCAACTACAACAACTGTTTCACCTTTTTTTATATGTAAGTCTAAATTTTCAAAAATATTATTATTTCCAAAGCTCTTTTTTATTCTTTCAACCTTTAACATAAAATCTTCTCCTTACTTATAATAATTGTACTTTTTTTCTAAAACTTTAAATATGTTAGTTAAGATTAAAACTAATAAAATATATACTATTCCTACAAGCAACAATGGTAATAATGATGCATATCTATTTGTAGCAATTTTTCCTACCATTAATATATCTTGAAGCCCTACTATATAAACTAATGATGTATCTTTTATAAGGGTTATAATTTCATTTCCTATGGCTGGAATAACCCTTTTAAATGCCTGTGGTAAAATTATTCTTTTATATATATTAAATTCTGAAAGTCCTAACATACTTGAAGCTTCAATTTGTCCTTCATCTATTGATTCAATTCCAGCTCTAAATATTTCTGCAAAATATGCTGCATAATTTAAAATAAAAGCAACTACTGCTGCATCAAATCTATTAAATTTTATTCCTATTAAAGGTAGTCCAAAAAATACAAATATAATCTGTAAAAGAAGTGGTGTTCCTCTCATAAGTAATATATAAGTATCTATAATACATCTACTAACTTTTGTTGCTTTCTCTCTAAAAATTGATATTAAAATACCAAAAGGAATCGAAATTAAAGCCGTTAAAATAAATATACTTAATGTAATTTTCAATCCATTTAATAACTGTGGTAATAATACTTCTATATTCATCTTAAAATTCTCCCTTTAATATAATATCTTTTCCAAACCATTTTTTTGATATTGTACTTGCTGTTCCATCTTTAATAACTTCTTTTAAACCTTTGTTTATTTCTTCTTTTAATTTTTCATCATTTTTCCTAATTCCAACAGCAAAATATTCTTCACCAAAATTTTCATTTAATACTCTATATTTATTTGCTCCTCTAGCATTAATATAATACCTAGCCAGAACCTCATCAGCAACTACAGCATCAATTCTCTTTGCATCTAAATCCATAAGCACATCATTATTAGATTGATATGCTATATAATTTTTTCTATTTAAACTATTTAAAAATTTCTTATCTTTTGATATTGCGTCTGCTGCACTTGAAGCTGATTGAACCCCAACATTTTTATCTTTTAAATCCTTTTTGTCTTCTATATTACTATTTTTTCTAACTATTATTACTTGTTTATCTGATATATAAGGAATGGAAAAATCAACTTGCTTTTCTCTTTCTTTAGTTATTGAATACCCACTCCATATTAAATCTATATCTTTATTTCTAAGTTCTGTTTCCTTAGTAGTCCAATCTATAGGTTGAAAGATTATTTGTTTATTTATTTTTTCTCCTACAGCTTTTGCAAGATCTATATCAAAACCAACAACTTTTCCACTATCATCTTTAAATCCCATTGGTACAAAAGTATCATCATATCCAATTATAATTTTGTTATTATATTCTGTTTTATCCTCTTTATTTAATAAGTTAACTATAAAAATTATACTTATAATTACTAATATCCAAATAAATATTTCTATAAAAAATTTCCTCATAAACTCCTCCTAAAACTTTTATTATTTAATACTTTATCACGCTAAATTATTAAAGTCAATATATAAAAATAAACTCCTAGAGTTATTTTTCTAGAAGTTTATTTATTAAGTAATTCTTTTAAAGTGCCACTAACTTGTTCCGTATGCCCAACAACTGTATCATTAACTTTTCTTTCTATATCTTTTGTATCTTTCTCTAATTCTTCTTTTATATCTTTATATTGAGTTGATACCTTTTTAGATTCATCTATTTTACTTTTAATTTCTAATGTTTCTGGTAATTCTAATTTTAAAGATATGTCTTTGCCTATTTCTTCTACGTTAATTTCTTCATTTTGAGCTACATCTGTTTTTATTTTATTATCTCCAGCACACCCTGCTAACATAAAAACAGATAATGTTAAGACCATAACTATTATAAATTTTTTCATTGTGTCCTCCTCGCTTAAGATGTTCTTAATTTGAGATATTTTAATTTTATGATTATATTTAATAAGTTTTCAATAACATTTAATTAAGTTTTACACAATGTTAATATAAAATCCCTAGAAATTCATATTTCTAGGGATTTTATTCTAATTATTACTATCTTTTAACATTTCTCCTATTGCAGCTATACTTCCAAGTGATGATAAAGTTTCATTTGGTAAAATAAGTTTATTAGCTGGATTATTAGCCATCTCTTTAAGAGCTTCAACTTGTTTTAAAGCAATTACTCTTTCATCAGTTCCTGACTCTATAATAGCAGAGTTTATTTTTCTAACAGCTTCTGATTCTGCCTTTGCTATTTCTTCTATTGCTTTTGCTTTACCTTCAGCTTCTAATAATTGAGATTCTTTTAAACCTTCTGCTCTTCTTATTTGAGCTTCCTTTTCAGCTTCAGCTTGTAATATTTTAGCTTGCTTTTCTCCTTCAGCCTTAGCAATCTGTGATTGTCTTAACCCTTCAGCTTGAAGTATCATAGCTCTCTTATCTCTTTCAGCCTTCATTTGTTTTTCCATAGCATTTTGAATTTCTGATGGTGGAATTATATTTTTTATTTCTACTGATAATATTTTAATACCATA
>NZ_JAUNLM010000082.1 GCF_030532265.1 Clostridium sp.
TGATCAGTTATATTCTTAGGAATAGGAGCATTTTTTGTATTCTTTTCTAAGTGGTTTATTGATTATTTTGGTAACATTACACCAGAGCAGTTCTTATTTAATTTAAATTCACCACTTAAAGGTACAAGTACTGATATGTATAGAGAAATATTCATGACACCGGTATTCTCAGTTGTATCAACTATAGTAATATTTTCAATTATAATAAACTTTCATTATGACATATGGATAAAAGTGAAAAATAATAACATAAAATTATTAAGCCAAAAAGCTTTAAGAATAATAACTTTTATAGTTTCTATAATTTGTCTTGTTGGTGGAGTAACATATGGAGCAAAGAAATTAAGTTTAGATAAAGTTTATAAAGCTTATGTTTCAGATACTCCTTATATTAAAGATAATTACGTTGATCCACGTAATGTAAAAATGTCTTTCCCAGCAAAAAAGAGAAATTTAATTCACATTTATTTAGAATCAGTTGAAAACTCATATTTATCTAAAGAATTAGGTGGAAATATGAAAGTTAACTTAATGCCAGAACTTACTCAGTTATCAAAAGAAGGTATTAGTTTTTCACATTCTGATAAATTTGGAGGCCCTTATCAAACATATGGTTCAAGTTGGTCTGTAGCATCTATGATTAACATGAGTATGGGACTTCCATTAAAAATACCTATGGGTGGAAACTCATACGGAAAATCAGGTAGTTTCTTACCAGGTGCTATTAGTATAGGGGATATATTAGAAGCGCAAGGATATGAGCAAACAATAATGTTTGGTGCAGATGCTGACTTTGGAGGTTTAACTACTTTCTTTACTACACATGGTAATTTCAATATTTTTGACCATAAGGCAGCAATTGAAAAGAAATTAATCCCAAAAGACTATAATGTTTGGTGGGGATATGAAGATGATAAATTATATGAGTATGCAAAAAATGAGATAACACGTTTATCTAAAACTGGAAAGCCATTTAACTTTACAATGGAAACAGCAGATACTCACTTCCCAGATGGATATCTATCTAAAAAAGCAAGTAAAAAGTATGATTCACAATATGCAAATGTTATTGCTTATTCAACAAAAGAAGCTGTTAATTTTATAAAATGGATTCAAAAACAACCATTCTATAAAGATACAACTATAGTAGTAACAGGGGATCACTTAAGTATGGATAAAAAGTTCTTTAAAGATTTTGATAAATCATATCATAGAACAATATTTAACTTAATACTTAATCCAGCAACAACTACTAAGAATACTAAAAATAGACAATTCTCACCAGTTGATATGTATCCAACTATTTTAGCTAGTATGGGTGTACAAGTTGAAGGAGATAGATTAGGATTAGGAACAAACCTTTTCTCAAATAAACCAACTTTAATTGAAAGAGATGGATTAAAAGTTGTAGGACAAGGTTTTGAAGGTAAAAGTAATTTCTTTAACAATACATTTGTTTCAGAAAAGATGAATAGTAATTTTGAAAACACATTAGTAACTCAAAGAAAGAGTGATAAATAATTTTAAGAGCATCGTTTTATTCGATGCTCTTTTAAATTTATTTAGAAAAATTTTTTGGAATTAATTTAATACTTATAAGAGATTTATCCATTAATTTATTAGTAGAACTAAATTTTAATTTATGCTAGAATATAGGGATGTATACAGAAGATAAGTGGAAAACAACTTAATTAATAATCTGTATATAGAGTAATTTTTAGGAGGATGTAATTAAATGAATAGAATTTCAGATAACATCTTATGTAGAGTTGAAAAACCAACTAGATATGTTGGTGGAGAACTTAATCAAGTTATTAAAAATCCAGAAGAAGTAGATATTAGATTTGCTTTTTGTTTTCCAGATGTTTATGAAGTAGGAATGTCTCACTTAGGTACAAGAATACTTTATCATACTATAAATGAAAGAAAAGATACATATTGCGAAAGAGTATTTGCGCCATGGCCAGACATGGAAGAAGAAATGAGAAAAAATAATGTTTCTCTATACGCTTTAGAAACTAAAGATTCTTTAGATAAATTTGATATATTAGGTTTTACATTACAATACGAAATGAGTTATACAAATATACTAAATATGCTTGATATGTCAGGAATAACTTTAAGAGCATCAGAAAGAGGAGAAGATGAGCCAATAGTTATGGCTGGAGGCCCTTGTGCTTATAATCCAGAACCGTTATATGACATAGTTGATTTCTTTGAACTTGGTGAAGGCGAAGAAATGATGAATGATGTACTTGATGTATATAAAAAATATAAAGGCAAAGGTAAGAAAAAAGAATTTTTAAGAGAAATATCAAAAATAAGAGGAATATATGTACCTTCATTATATAATGTAACTTACAATGAAGATGGAACTATAAAAGAATTTAAGCCTAAATATGATGATGTTCCACAAGTTGTTAAAAAGAGAATAATAACTAACTTTGATAAGGTTGATTTCCCAATAGAGGATATGATTGTTCCTTATACAGAAGTTGTTCACGATAGAATAGTTTTAGAGACTGCAAGAGGATGTACAAACGGATGTAGATTCTGTCAAGCAGGTATGATTTATAGACCTGTTAGAGAAAAAACTAGAGAAACTTTATTAGAACAAGCAAGACAATTGGTTAAAACAACTGGTTATCAAGAAATATCACTTGCTTCATTAAGTATATGTGACCATTCAGATATTGAAGGTCTTATACACGGATTAATGGAAGAACATAGTGAAAATAAAGTTGGGATATCACTTCCTTCAATAAGAGTTGATGCTTTCTCTGTTGATCTTATAAAGGAAATTCAAAAGGTAAGAAAAACAGGATTAACTTTTGCACCAGAAGCAGGCTCTCAAAGAATGAGAGATGTAATAAATAAAGGATTAACAGAAGAGAGAATACTTGAAGCTACAAAAAGTGCTTTTGAAAATGGATGGAGTACAATTAAACTTTATTTCATTATAGGACTTCCATATGAAAAAATAGAAGACTGTGAGGCAATTGGTGAGCTTGCAGAAAAAATGGTAGAGAAATATTATGAAATTCCAAAGAACGTTAGAAAGAAAGGGCTTAGAATTACAGTAAGTACTTCAATACTTGTACCAAAGCCATTTACACCATTCCAATGGGCACCTATGGAAAGAATGGAAGAAGTAACAGAAAAAATAAAGGCTGTTAAAGGATCAATAAAATCAAGAGCTATAACATATAACTATCATGCGCAAAAGACTTCATATATGGAAGCTGTATTTGCAAGAGGAGATAGAAAACTATGTGATGTTTTAATTAAGGCTTTTGAAAAAGGATGTAGATTTGATGGATGGTCAGAATACTTTAACTTTGATGCTTGGCTTGAAGCATTAGCAGAGTGTAATGTTGATGGAGACTTCTATGCTTATAGAGAAAGAAGTTATGATGAAATATTACCTTGGGACTTCATTGATATTGGTGTTAATAGATCATACTTAGTTAATGAAAATGAAAAAGCTAAGAGAGTTGAACTTACACAAAACTGTAGAAAAGGATGTACAGGATGTGGAATTAACGTTAACTTTAAAGAAGGGAAGTGTTTTGAAGGTGCGATATCTAATAAAGTTCACTAAAGAAGCAGATATAAAATTTGTAGCTCATTTAGATTTAATGAGAACAATACAAAGAATAATAAGAAGATCAGGTCTTCCAATAGAATATTCAAAGGGATTTAATCCTCATATGACTCTTTCAATAGCACAACCACTTTCAGTTGGAGTATATTCAGAAGGGGAGTATATGGATATAGTTCTAAAAGAAGAACTTGATACAGAAGAAGTTTTAAATAAATTAAATGAAAGAACAGCAAGTGGAATTAAGTTTTTAAAAGCTATAAAAATTCCATTAATACCAAATGAAAAAAAAGTTCCTCAATCAATGGCACTTGTTGATGGGGCTAGATATACAGTTAAAATAGAATATAGTTATACATCAAAATTTGAAGAAGAAATGAAAAATCTTCTAGAGAAAAAAGATTGGGTAATGACAAAAAGAACTAAGAAAGGTCAAAGTGAAGTTGATATAAAACCGTTAGTTCATGAATTAAAATATTGGGTTAAAGATAATGAAGTAGTACTAAACATATTAATAAGCTCAGGAAGTAGAGTTCATTTATCACCAGATCTTTTAGTTAAACTTATAAAAGAAAATACAAGTAATTGTAATGATGAAGCTTTCGTTCAAATAAAGAGAGAAGAAATGTACTTGCTTAAAGATGACGTTTTAGTACCTCTTTATAAATGTATATAGGAAGTGGAAGTTATGAGAGAAATTTTTGTTGAAAGAAGAGAGAATTCTTTAAGGGTTGCTGTAAAAGATAATAAACAATTGGAAGAATGTTTTATAGAAGAAAAAAGTAAAGAGCCTTCCTTTGGTGAAATATACAAAGGAAGAGTTAAAAATATAGTTCCTGCTATAAATTCAATATTTGTTGATTTAGGATTTGAAAGAGAAGGATATATGTATTTTAGTGAGGAACTTAAAAAACAAGGAATAAAAAAAGGTGATGAACTTTTAGTAGAAGTACTAAAAGAGCCTTTAAATGAAAAAGGTGCTAAGGTAACAAATAAATTTAGTATACCAGGTAAATATTTAGTATTTAATTATGGTGAAAGTGGTATATCATTCTCAAAAAGATTTAATGATGAAGTTAAGAAAACACTTATAATTGCAGAAATTGAAGAAGTTCCAGGAGTTAATATAGTTATTAGAACTGAAGGCGCTAATGTACCTATAGAAATACTTAAAAAAGAAAGGGATAAGCTTAAAGATATATTAGATAATATGAATAGAAAGCTTAACTTTAGTACAGAAATTTCAAAGGTATATGGGGAAGATGCATTATTAAATAAAGTTCTAAGAGACAATATAACAAAAGGTAATATAAAAATATATGTTGATAACAAAGAAGATGAAGCTTTAGCTAATAACTTTATTGATGGAGAAAAAGATGTAGAAGTTATATTATATAAAGGTTTTAGAGGACTATTTGATTATTATAATATAGAGAAAGAAATACTAAAGCTTAGACATAATAAAGTTAAGTTAAATTGTGGTGGAAATATAGTTATTGAAAAAACAGAAGCTATGTATGTTATTGATGTAAATAGTGGAAAGAATATAAAAGAGAGAAATTTAAATAAAACAATACTTCAAACTAATTTAGAAGCAGCAAAGGAAATTGGAAAGCAAATACTTCTTAGAAATTTAAGTGGGATAATAGTTATTGATTTTATAGATATGAGAGACCCAAAACAAAGAATTCAAGTTATGAGAGCTATTAAAGATGCTTTGAAAGCTGATAAAGGTAATAGTAAAATTTATCCTTTTACAGAGCTTGATTTAGTTCAAATAACAAGAAAACGTAGAGGAAAAAGTATTTATGATTCAATAGAAGAAGCATGTCCAAGATGTAAAGGTAGTGGAAATATATTAAAGTTATCTTATATAGAAGACTTAATAAGAAATGATATATTAAAAGCAGTAGAAGAAAATACTATAGAAAGTTTCTTTATAGAAATTGATAGTAATTATAAAGAGGCAGTAAGTGGAGATATGGTAAGTTTCCTTAAAAATATAGATGGATTAGATAAAGAAATATTCTTAAAGTTTTCAGAAGGAATAGAAGGCTACAAAATAGAGCCTATAATATTTCAAAGTCAAAAGAATACTTTAGAAGATTATAAAATAAAAGGAATAGAAAGATATTAATAAGATTTATATATTTAAATAAAAATATTTTAAGATTGTAATTTATATTTCTAACTTTTTATTTG
>NZ_JAUNLM010000083.1 GCF_030532265.1 Clostridium sp.
AAAGTATTTAATATTGATGAAAAAAGACATAAAAAAATGAATGAAGAAGCAGAAAAATTTAGAAAGATAACAATGAAAGTATTAAGTATGCAGCTTAATTCAATAACTGTTATGGATCTTATAGCTTTTGGTGGGGCAGCGCTTGGTTCAATTGTAGCACTTTATTCATTTAAAAATGGAAATATAAATTTAGGAGATACATTAGTAATAATTTTACTTTCATCAGAATTTTTTATTCCATTAAGGCTTTTAGGTTCATTTTTCCATGTAGCTATGAATGGTGTAGCTGCATCAGATAAAATATTTGAATTACTAGATAGTGAAGAAATAGATAGAGATGTAATTTGCAAGTTAGATAATGCAGAAAAAGTAGATATTAATATTAATGATATAACATTTTCTTATGATGGAAAGAGAGATGTTATTAAAAATGTATCAATGAAAATAAAAAATAATAGTTTTACAGCTATAGTTGGAAAAAGTGGTAGTGGGAAGAGTACAATTGCTAATCTTCTAATGAATACTTATTCTGTAAACGAGGGAGAAATACTTTTTAATAATAAGAATATAAATAATTTATCTTTAAATGATTTATACAGTAAGTTAATGTTAGTAAGCACTAACAGTTATATATTTAATGGAACTATTTTAGATAATTTAAAGATTGGAAAAGAAAAAATAACTGATAATGATATTCAATATGCTTTAGAAATATCTAATCTTAAATCATTTGTAGATTCGTTAAAAGAAGGATTGAATACAAAGGTTGGAGAAGGAGGAGCTCTTTTATCAGGTGGTCAAAAACAAAGATTAGCATTAGCAAGAGCAGTAATTGCAAATAGAGATATTTATATATTTGATGAAGCTACATCAAATGTAGACGTAGAATCAGAGGAAATAATATGGGAAGCTATAAATAAATTAGCTAAAGAAAAAACTGTAATAGTAATTTCTCATAGGTTAGCTAATGTTAAAAATGCTGATAATATATATCTTTTAGAAAATGGTGAATTATTAGAAATGGGAGTTCACGATGAGTTAATAAATAATAATGGTAAATATTATGAAATGATAAAGGAACAAGAGATATTAGAAAGGAAAGTGGTGGTTTAAATGGAGAGAAAATCAGGATTTTTAATTATGAAAAGATTAATTTTAGAACTTAAGCCATTAATTCCTTATATGTGTATAACAATAACTATGGGAGTGCTAGGGTTTTTAGCTGCTATATCAATTACTTCTTTTAGTGCTGTAGCTATTTTATCAGTAATTGATAATGGATTTAAAATATCATTTATTTCAGCAATTATAGTTGTAGTCATTTGTGCTATTTTAAGGGGACCTTTAAGATATATAGAACAACTTTCTGGGCATTATATTGCATTTAAGATATTAGTTATATTGAGAGATAAAGTATTTACTGCACTTAGAAAACTTGCGCCAGCTAAATTAGAAGGCAAAGAAAAAGGAAATTTAATATCATTAATTACATCAGATATTGAACTTTTAGAAGTATTTTACGCACATACAATAGCTCCAATTTCTATTGCTGTAATTACTAATATAATAATATCAATAATTCTTTATAGTATTAATCTATATTATGGATTAATGGGTTTGTTACTTTATATTATAATAGGTTTTTTTATTCCCTATTTGACATCAAAAATAGGAAAAAAAGCAGGTATGGAATATAGAAATAAATTTGGAGAAACAAACTCTTATCTTTTAGATTCTTTAAGAGGTTTAAAAGAAGTATTAATATTTAAAAATGGTGAAAAAAGAAAAGAAAATATCCATAAACTTTCAGAAGAATTAAATAGCAAACAGAAGAAAATAAAACTTCATGAAGGGGTTATAAGAGCAACAACTGATTTTACAATAATGGTTGGTATGATAGGTTTTACAATTTTAGGATTATATCTTTATATAGAAGGAAAAATTAATTTTGGACAAGGTATTTTAGCAATAGTAATATTATCATCTTCCTTTGGACCTGTAGTTGCATTAAGTAATTTATCAAACAATTTACTTCAAACATTTGCATCAGCAGAAAGATTATTTAATCTTTTAGATGAAAATCCAGAAGTTATAGAAAATCCAGGTGAGAGAACTTTAACTAATATGGATATAGAATATAAAGATGTTACTTTTTCTTATAAGGGAAGAGAAGATATACTAAAAAATATAAATATAGATGTAAAAAGGGGAGATAGTATAGCCATTGTTGGAGAAAGTGGTAGTGGTAAGAGTACATTTGTAAAATTACTTATGAGATTTTTTGATACAAATTCTGGTGATATAATATTTGGAAATGAAAATTTAAAAACTTTAGAGACAAAAGCCCTTAGAGATAATCAAGTTTTAATGAGTCAAGAAACATATCTTTTCAATGAAACTATTGAAGATAATATAAAAATAGGTGATCAAAATGCAACTAAAAATGAAGTAGAAGAAGCTGCAAAGAAGGCATCTATACATGAATTTATAGTTACTCTTCCTAAAGGATATAAAACAAAGGTGGGAGAGCTTGGAGGATATCTTTCTTCTGGAGAAAAGCAAAGAATTGGACTTGCTAGAGCCTTTTTAAGTAAAGGAAACACATTAATATTAGATGAACCTACAAGTAACTTAGATACATTAAATGAAGGAGAAATATTAAAATCAATTAAGGAAAATAAAAAAGATAAAACTATAATACTTATAACTCATAGAAAATCAACTGCATCTATATGTGATAAAACATTTAGATTAAAAAATAAGAAGTTAGTAAGAGAGTAGAGTGGGAGGCGTTTGTAATGAATAAATTTAAAAAAGGATTTTATATAACTGTTGGATTAATATCTTTTGCATTAGGAGCAATTGGTATAATTTTACCGATATTACCTACAACGCCTTTTTTATTACTTTCATCTTTTTGTTTTGTTAGAGGGTCTGAAAAATTTGATAGATGGTTTAAAGAAACTAAAGTTTATAAAAAGCATTTAGAAAGTTTTGCAAATGAAAGAGCTATGACATTGAAACAAAAAATAACTATATTATTATTTGCTGATACAATGATGATGTTTCCATTAATAATATTAGACTCAATTATGGTAAAAATTTTTATAATATTAATTATTTTAGTGAAATTTTGGTACTTTATATTTAAAATTAAAACTATAAAGGAAAAAGATTTACAAAGGAGCTAAAATAATGACAAAACAAGGGAGAGTTTTAAAGGAAAAGAAAATAGTACAATTTATGATTGAAATTTATTGTTATAAAAAACATGGGCAAAGGAAAAATGAGTTATGTGATGATTGTAAAGAATTATTAGATTATGCACATAAAAGACTTACTTACTGCAAATTTGGAGATAAAAAAACATCTTGCAGTAAGTGTCCTATTCATTGTTATAAAAAGGACATGAAAGAAAAAATAAAAGAGGTAATGAGATTTTCAGGACCAAGACTTATTATTTATAAGCCATATGAATTTATAAGACATATATTTAAATAGGTGGGGAGATTTAAAAATGAACAACAAAATTATAGCATTACTAATTGCAGGTTCTTTAAGTTTTTCTATATGTGTACCTGCAAGTGCAAATAATTTAAATGAAATAATAAATGATAGTGAGATTAATAAAGAAGATAAATTAGAAGATGGAGTTTATAAAATAGAAAATGATGCCTTTCATATAAATGAAGACAAAGATTCTATGGCTAGAAAGTTTTTAGAAAAACAATCTTCTTTAAGAGTTTTAAATGGAGAGATATTTGTATCAGTAACATTTACAAATAAATCTATGATGAAAAATGTTAATATAAATGTAAATGACAAAGATATAGAATTTAAAATATTAGATGAAACTAAAGAAAAAATTGCATATGAGTTTAAAATTAATTCTATAAAAGATAAAATTATTATAAGTTCTACTCCTTTTACTGGAATGAATGTTAGCTTTAGATTTTTATTAAAAGAGGATACTTTAAATTTAGAAGAACAGAATGAAAATAATCCTAATGAAGAAAAACCAAGTGATGCTGAAAAGCCAGGTGAAAGTGAAAAACCAGATAATAATGAACAAGAAATCAATAAACCTAATACAGAAAACAATAAGACAGAAAGTGAAGAAAATAATGTAAGTAAACCTAATAATGAAAGTAATTTATCAACTAATAAAGATGAAATTTTAAATAAAGAACTTTATAAAATGCAAAATGAAATAATTACAGATAGTGAAATAGGATATGCAGCAGCAAGAGGGGTTATATCAAAAACAAACTATATGGAAATAAGAAATGGAAAAAAATATATAACTATTAGCATATCAGGAACTAATTTAATGTCTAATATAAGAGTTTTAATAAATGGGAAAAATATTAATTATAATATTTTAAAAAACGATACTTCTAATAATTTAATGGATATAGAATTTAAAATTGGAAGTTTGAATGATAACGTAAAATTTAAAATGCATATAGATGCTTTAGGAGAAGATATAGAATTTGGTGTTAAATTTTTGCAAAATACAGTGACACAAATTGGATTTTTACCAGAGTCAAAACCAAATACAAACTTAAATATTCCAAGTATAGATAGTGTTTTAGATGATTCTAAAGATGAAAAAAATAGTGAAAATAATCAGTCTTCTGAAACTGAAAAGTCTAAAAGCAATAAAGAAAAAATGAAAACTTTAGCTAAAGAAAGTTATAAAGAATATACAATAAAAAATGAAATTATAAGTGATAGTTCGGTTGGTAAAAAGATGGCTAGAAAGTATTTAAACGAAACTGCTCTAATGGAAGAAGTAGATGGAGTAAAATATATAACTTTAAGATTTTCAGGAATGGATCTTATGAGTAATATAAAAATAAAAATTAACGGAGAAGATGTTAAACTTGAACTTGTAGATGAAGATACAGAGAAAAATATAAAAGCTTATAGATTTAAAATAAATAGTATTAAAGATGAAATAAAAGTTTATGCTTACATAATACCTATGAATATGAATATTGATTTTGGTGTAAAACTTTTAGAAGATACTATGACCCTAGTAAATGAATATAAGCCAGAAGATGTTGTTATTAATGGAGAAAAGCTAAAGAAGACATTGGCTACAACTTTTGGTGGTGGAATGTTTTTACTTGGAGCGGCAACAAGTACATTAGGTGGAAAGTTAATAAAAATTAGAAGAAGAAAGTTTAATATAAAAGAAAATCTGAAAAAATAATATTATATATAAATAAAAAAGAAACTATTTATTATAGTTTCTTTTTTGTTTTGTAAATATTTTAATTAAACTAAGAATAAACAATGAATATTATTTTAAGATTAGAGTAAATAAAAAATAATTAAAATTTAAAGGTAATTTCTATTATCAAAATAATAAATTTATAATATAATTTATAAATTTGTTATAAATATATGATAAATAGTAGCTTTAATAAGGTTATCAATATGATAAGTTTATTATCATATTGATAACCTTATATTTATTTATTGAATAAATATACAGTGTTTATAGTAATAAATTCATATTTATGTATAAATATACTGTTATAAATGAAGTTTTTTAGAAAAAAATGGCATATTTATTGCTAGAATATTAAGTGAAAAAATATTTTTCGTATAAATTAAGGGGGAGAAATTATGGATTTTGAAAAAATTAAAAAATTATCGAAGGAATACGAACCTCAAATGACAAAGTTTTTGAGAGATTTAATAGCTATTCCAG
>NZ_JAUNLM010000084.1 GCF_030532265.1 Clostridium sp.
ATGACACTTATCCAAAGAGAAGAGGTCTTACAAGAGTTAAAGAATTAAATGATGCTGGAATTAATGTTTGTTTTGCTCAAGACTCAATTTCAGACCCATGGTATCCATTAGGAAATGGTAACTTAATGAATATATTAGATGCTGGAATTCATATATGCCATATGATGTCTTTTGATGAAATTAATAATGCATTAGATTTAATTACAACAAATGGTGCTAAAACTCTTCACATTGGAGATAAATATGGTATAGAAGTAGGTAAAGATGCTAACTTTATAGTTTTAAATGCTAAAAACGAATTTGATGCAATACTTGAAAGAGTTGGTGTTAACTGCTCTGTTAGAAAAGGTGAATTCTTATTTAAGAGACAACCTGAAGTAATTGATACAAACGTTACTTTATTAAAATAACTATATAAATTATAGGAATCAATCAATTTAGATGTTATAAGGGGAATTAACATAAATTAAGTTTATTAAAAATAAAGATTTATAAATACTATTATAGGGGAAATAATTTTATTAATACAAATATTTATAATTCATATTTAATGGAGTTTAAATAATTTTATTAATATAAAAATTTATAAATAAAGGTTTATTATAAAGTCAAGTTAACTATTACAAAGAAAAATAATTCAATTTTAATTTTTTTAAAATAAATATAAGTTATAAGACTAATTAAGGGTAAGATACAATTTTCAATGTTTATATAAAAAGATACTTTACAGAAAATATATGACCAAAATAAGAATTTAACTTTATTAAAATAAATATAAAGTTAATTATAATACCAACAATAAACAAAATTTTAGTAAAAAACTATTTTGTTTATATAACAATCACTCTTTAAAATAGCTATAAAAAACTAAGGATATATTTTTAAAATATATCCTTAGTTTTTTTTGTAGATAAATTTAATATTGATTCATTTAAATACTCTACTACCTTTGGTGAATTTACATTAATACAAACCCTCACATTCGGATTAGATTCTCTTACCTTTTCTGCATAAGCTATTGTTCTTCCAACTGAAGGCCCTTCTTGTTCAACATTTAAATAAAGTGGTAACATTTCAAACCATTCTGGATGAACTGCTGCAATTACTGCTGAAGGGTCATGTAAATAAGAACCATTTACTCCTGGTGCTATTTCATCATGAATATGAATATAATAATCAACAGCATCAGCTAATTTTCTTCCTGTTTCAGTATTAGTTTTTCTCCATTTATCTGTATCAGTAAGTTTAAGTACTGAACGAGTTGTAACATCAAGTCCAACCATTATAACATTAGCCCCACTATCAAATAATAATTTTGCTGCATATGGATCTTGAGAAATATTAGCTTCTGCAAATGGACTAACATTTCCAGGAACAGTTAATGCTCCACCCATAATAACAATTTGTCCAACTTTTTCTGCAATTGTTTTATCTATTTGCAAACCCTTTCCTAAATTAGTTATAGGACCTGTTGCTACAATTGTTAAATCTTTTCCGTATTTATTTATCATATCTACAATATACTGTGCACCATTATTGTGTATATCTTTTTGTGATTCTTTTAAAACAACTTCTCCTATACCGTTTTGTCCATGAATTTTTGCTGAAATTTCTAATCTCTCAAAAGAATCTTTATTTAATGCATGATTTTCACCTGCATATACAGGAATATTTTCATTCTCTGTCATAGTTAAAATGCTTGCTACATTTTTAACTCCTTGTTCTGTATAAACATTACCGTAAGTTCCTACTACCCCTAGTAGTTCAATTTCTTGACTTCCTAGAGCAATTGATAGTGCCATTGCATCATCAATTCCAGTATCTAAATCTAAAATTATTTTTTTCATACTCTATACCCTTTCATATGCTAAATTATAATTAAACCTAAATTGATTAATATTATATTATCAATAAACTTTTTCTTAAATTGTAATGAAAATCAAAAAAATTTTATACTAATAACTCATTTGAGATTTCAGCATATCTTTCATCACTTATTCCAAGCTTTTCTTTAAAAACTTCATCATTCATTCTTTCAATAATTATTTTATCAGGATTTATTTTTTCAATAATGTTCTTTAACTTTTTAACTGATTCATCATCATCGTTATATCCCTTAATTATAGTAATTTCAAATATAAATTTCCCTTCATATTGTTTATTAAACTTTACCATGCTTTCAATGTATTCTTCTAGTGTATAACCTTCAATAGGTCTTTGTACTTTTTGAAAATCTTCTTCTTTTATTGCTTTTATTTCCCCAATTATTTCATCACATTTATTAGCAATTTTTATATATTCATCTCTACCTAATATATATCCATTAGAAAGTAATCTTACAGGTATTCCTTTTCTTTTAATTAAATCGATAATATCACTTATTTTGTCATTTACTAAAGCTTCTCCCTTTGAATTAATAAAAATTAAATCTGGTTTTGTATCTTCAATAGTTTTTTCAAATTCAATTAATGCATTATCCATTTTATCAAAAGAAGTTTGTGTATCTATTTTATTTATTGATCTTCCAATTGGACAAAATATGCAATCAAAATTACAATACTTCTCTGGAAGTACGTTCATTTCAAGTACCCTTTTTCCATCTTCAATATAAATATCTTTGTAAGTAAATTTATCCACTATGTTATCCCCCTTAAGTTTGCTAATCTTTGTATTTAAATACGTTTTTATTCACTTTTAAATTATTAATTAATTTCTACTTCTTTATTATTAATATCAAGAATTGAAATTTTAAAATCTCCACCTAATTCTTCATTAACTATTTCAGCTAATTCTTTTAATGCCTTTTCAAACTCCTCTGTTCTTTCCTCATCAATTAATTCTATACATAAAAAAGCATTTTTTGTATCTTCAGTAAGCATTGTTCTTACTGATTCACGCCAGTTAAAGCATCTACAAATTGCACCTGCATCATCTTTATATACAACTTCACCTTCACATGGTGGTGCACTTTCATCACTTCCTAATGTTATAAAAGGCTCATCTCCAACTGCTTTAGTTAATCTTATATTTCCAACAAATTTATCTATGTCTTCACCACCACATGGCATAGCATATTTTAAAGAAATAGAATTATAAATATCAACTAAAGGATTAATTGTTCCTATATGATTCCCATTATTAACTCTCTTTAATAAAGCTTCAATTGATGCTCTTGCACCTTTCTTTTTCTTAAATTTTTGGAAAGCATCTCTCCAAACCTTTATAACTTGATTTTTGCTAAATTCTGAATTGTTTAAATGTGTTAATGCTTCTTTTTCAGCACTTAAAATCATATCCTTATATTTATCCTCATCTTTTATAGAATTATTTATGCCTTTACAAACAATAACTCCAATTTTTGCATTAGGAAACAGCTCCCAAAAGTCATTTTCAATAATAAATTTTTTCATTTGTATAACCTCCCAAATCTAAATAAAATCCTTAATTATAAATAAAAAAAGCCTTAGAAATATCACAAAAATATCTCCCAGGCTTTTATCCTTCCGTGTACACAAAAATGTGCGTTTTCTCTCGGACCTGCTAATTTTTAAAATTACGGAACCCTAGAAAACTTAAATATATAATTCCATTTTAATTTATGAGTAAAATTTATACTTTAATTTTATCATAGTGAAAATTCTAAATCAATTTTATTTCCTTTAATAACCTACAAATATTTTCTGTTGTTCTTTCTATATTTTCTGGTCCTTTCTTTAGAGCTTCTTCTAAAGTTGTTGCTTCTTTAAGTATTCCAAATATTGATGTTATACCAAGATTATACAATTCTGATGTTCCTTCTCCAACTCTACCGGCTAAGGCTATAACTGGTATGTTGAAGGATTTTGCAAGACTTGCCACCCCTATTGGAGTTTTTCCAAATTTCGTTTGAAAGTCTATGCTACCTTCTCCAGTAAATACATAATCTGCATCTTTTATTTTTTCCTTTAAGAGAGAATATTTTATTACTATATCTATTCCTTTAAGTAACTTAGCATTACAAAAGCCTAAAAGTGCAGCTCCAAGACCACCTGCTGCCCCTGCACCTTCTACATTTATATTTTTTCCTAAGGCTTTTAAAACAACTTCTGAATAATTTTTAAGGGAATTTTCTAAAATATCAATATCCTTTTCTGATGCTCCCTTTTGTTTTGCAAATACTTTTGTAGCACCATTTTCACCTATTAAAGGATTTTTTACATCACAAGCTACTTCTATATTTACATTAAATATTCTCTTATCCATTTCACTTATATCTATATTTTTTAAATCTTTAAGGCTTTCTCCACCAAATGATAACTCATTACCTTCATCATTTAAAAACTTAACACCAAGGGCTTGTAACATACCTGCTCCACCATCATTTGTAGCACTGCCTCCAAGTCCTATTATTATTTTTTTAACACCTTTATTTAATGCTTCTTTTATTAATTCTCCAGTTCCATAGGTTGTTGTTATAAGAGGATTTCTTTTGTTCATTGGAACTAACTGTATACCACTTGCTTGTGCCATTTCTATTACAGCAACCTTTTCTGTACCGAGTATTCCAAACTTTCCTTTTACTTTGTTACCTAAGGGACCTGTTACTTCTTTTTCGTATATTGTTCCATTTGTTGCATCAATTAATGATTGTAATGTCCCTTCACCACCATCAGCCATAGGAACATGAATACATGTTGCATCTTTGAATACTTTTTTTATTCCCTTTTCCATAGCTATGCAAACTTCTTTTGCAGTCATGCTTTCTTTAAATGAATCTGGTGCCAATACAAACCTCATCATAAATAACACTTCCTTGGATTTATATTATTATTCCTTCAAAATGGTCTATTTCATGTTGAATAATTTGTGCAGTAAAGCCAGTAAATACACCTTTTTGTTTTTTGAAATTTCTATCAAAGTATTCTACTTCTATTTTTTCATATCTTGTTGTTTTTCTAAAACCTGTTAATGATAAACAGCTTTCTTCTGTTTCATAACTGTTTTCTTTTTTTAATATCTTTGGATTTATCATAGGAATTATAAGGTTTCCTACAGTAAATACTAATATACGTTTTTTTATTCCTATCATGTTTGCAGCCATTCCAACACAACGGTCTAGGTTTGCTCTTAATGTATCTTCTAAATCATTAATAACTGATATATCATCTTTAGTTGCTATTTCTGATTTTTGACTTAAAAATAATATATCTTTTACTACTTGTTTTATCATATTTTTTCAGCCTTTCTTTTTTGGGATTATAATTTGTTTTGTATTTTTTGCTTTATTAATTTTATTTCTCTTATTAGATTATACATTATGATTATAGTTTAATAAGAATAAATTCAAAATAGTTTAAATAAAAATGCACACCTTTTTGATTATTTTATATTTATTAATAAATTCTTTAATTCCCCCTAAAAAAATACTATACTTAAATAATAAAATGAAAAATACCAAATTGAGGAGTTTATATATGAGAAAAAAAGATATACTTGAGTTAAAAAAGCGTTTCAAAAAAGATTACTGCACCTTCAGTAAAATGTGTGGTTGCTATGTTAATGGAGAAAAAAACATACTTTTAAAATTTAGAGAAACTTTCCTAAACTTAGATGAAGATGAATACTTCAAATACTTAGAAATTGCAAAGAAAGTTCTATCTGGAACAATAGGCAACAACATTTTAGAGCTTAACTTTCCTCTTAACGAAGATCTTATAAATGAAAAACAAATTT
>NZ_JAUNLM010000018.1 GCF_030532265.1 Clostridium sp.
AATATTTTTATTAAGAAAGGTTTGTAATTATATGAACTTAGTTTTAAGGTATAAAAATATATTAATGATTATTATTGTTTTATTATTATTTACTTCTATTGGACTAAGTTATTTAGAAAATAAATGTTTATATGATAATAAAATAATAGATAAAAAAGTACAAGAAATTAAAAAAAGACCTAATTATATAAAGATAGAAAATATAGATGAAAAATATTTAAATTCGGTAATTGATATAGAAGATCATAGGTTTTATGAACATGGAGCTATAGATTTTATATCTATATTAAGGTCAATAATACATAATATTATTGCTGGAAAAGTAATAGAAGGTGGAAGCACTATAACACAACAATTAGCTAAAAATATGTGTTTATCAAATGAAAGAAATCTTAGTAGAAAAATAAAAGAATTGCTTTTATCAATACAATTAGAAAGAAAATATACAAAATCAGAAATTCTTGAATTGTATGTAAATATAATATGTTTTGGAGATGGTTATTTTGGTATAAGTAATGCTTCAAAAGGATATTTTAAAAAAACACCTTGCGAATTGAATTTTAATGAGGCTACTATACTTGCTGGAATTCCTCAAGCACCTAGTATTTATGCATTAAGTAAAAATAATGGACTAGCTAAAAAAAGGCAAAAGCAGGTTATAAGAGCTTTAATAAAGTACGGAAATACATATAAAAATAATAAGTGTAAATATAATGACGATAATTTATTGCATAATATTAAATTCAACTTTCATAAGTTAGCAGAATTTGTATGAAATTTTGAATAAAAGTATTAAAACTTGCAAATAAAATGAAAAAATATACCTAGTAATTTTATACAAGTTAAATTATGGGATAATCGTCTTAGGCTAGTAATACTGTAAAATTAGCTATTGTTATAAATTCCATATAAGTATAGTTTTTGTTTAAAAGTATTATATATTCATAAATGTTATTAATCTACCATAAGAAAAGTGGAATATTTATGGTATAAATGTATTGACAGATGGAACAACACAATGAAAAGAAAAAAAGGAGTTGTAAAAATGAAATACAGATTAATAGCAATGCTTATACTATCTTCATCATTAGTTGGGTGTTCAGGAATAAATGTAGGTTCTTCAAATAAGAAAGATACAAATAAAGAAGTAGTACAAGTTGAAGATAATAGCAATGTGGAGAATACTAAAGAAAAAAATGTTAAAGAAAATAAGGATGTTAAAATATTAAGTAAAGATTCAAAAGTATTAAAAAATGAATCTAAATCTAATATAAAAAAAGAGACAAGCGATAATAAACAGTCTGCAACCAAAAAAGAAGATAGTAATAAAAATGAAATTAGCAAAAAATCAGAAGATAGCACTAAAGTAAACAATAACATTGAAGAAAAAGTAACTAATAATAATTCAAGTGATAGTAAAAAATTAAATTCAAATGAAAAACATTCATCTGTAAAAGAAAGTTCAAGCAATAGTAATTTTATGTCACAAGTTGAATCAGAGATATTTAGATTAGTTAATATAGAAAGAAAAAAGGCAGGGGTTAATACTTTAAGTTATAGTAATACTATGCAAAAATATGCAAGAATGAAATCAGAGGATATGGCAGTTAGAAAATACTTTGATCATAGGGATCCTCAAGGTAATTTAATTACTGAAAAGATGAAAAATGATGGAGTTAAATATAGTAGTTGGGGAGAAAATATAGCTTATATCGGAGGAGAATCAGCAGATGTACTAGCTAGTCAGTTCATGAGGAACTGGATGAATTCACCTGGACATAGAGCTAATATATTATCACCTAACTTTACTGGCATAGGTGTTGGCGCATATAAATCAGGAAACACAGTATATGCAACACAAGAATTTTATAGTTAAAATTATTAAGGTTACTTTTTGAGTAACCTTTTTAATATTTTATAATTTGCACATAATATTTAAGTAAACTTATTTAAAGTAAGAATTATGGTTAAAATTATTAATAAAGATAGAAAAATACTATTATAATGAAATTGCTATTAACGATATTGTGAGCTTTTATAGAAATATGTAAATAAAATATTTAATGAAAAATTTACTATAATTATTATAGAATTGTTTATTAAATTTACATAAATAAATTAAGTTATATAGATTTAAATTTAAGATAAGGGGGATGAATATGGATATATATACAATAGGTCATTCAAATTATAGTATGGAGAAATTTATAGAAATGCTTAAGATGTTTAATATTAATTGCATAGTAGATACTAGAGCTATTCCATATTCTAAATATAATAAACAATTTGATAAAGAAAATATTAAAAAAACATTGTTAAGTGAAGGTTTTTATTATATTTATATGGGAATGGAATTAGCAGCAAAAAGGGTTAATAAGTTATCATATAATAATGAAGGTTTTGCAGATTTTGATAAAGTTATAAAGGAAAAAGAATTTCAAAATGGTGTTAATAGACTTAGAAACGGATGCAAAAAAGGATATAAAATAGCAATACTTGGTGCAATGCAAGATCCTATAAGATGTCAAAGAGGGATTTTAATAGGAAAATATTTATCAAGTAATGGATTTAATGTTAATCATATATTAGATAATTTGGAGATTGCATCACAAAAAGATATAGAAAAGTTTTTATTAGAAAAGTATTTTAAGGATAGAAATCAATTAACAATTGATTCACTTCTTGGAACAGCTATGAGTGAAGAAGAAATGATAAAAGAATGCTATAAATTAGCTAATAAAGATATTGGATATAGAATAGAGAATTTAAAAAAAGCTACCACTAATATAGTAAAGTAGCTTTTTAGATTTTATTATTGTCCGTTATTATTTATAGGAACAAAAACTCTTTTTGCAAGTTCATCATCCATCATATATATAGCAGCTGGATTTCCTTCTGATCTTTTAACTCTTTTTAAAAGAGAGTTGAAATTATTTTCTTCTTCAACTTGTTCATCAATAAACCAATTAAGTAAGCTCATTGTAGCATGTTCTCTTTCTTCAGAAGCAATATCAGCTAATTTATAAATTCTACTTGTAACTAATTGTTCGTGTTCGTAACCCTTTTGGAAAACATCAATTATGCTTTCAAAGTCAGCTTTAGGTTTAGGAATATTATCTAAAGTAACTTTTCCGTTCTTTTGGAATATGTAATCATAAAATTTCATTGCATGAGCTAATTCTTCTTGTGCTTGTACTCTAAAAAAGTTTGCAAATCCACTTAGATCAACTGATTCAGCATATGCTGCCATTGATAGATATACATAAGATGAGTAAAATTCAAAATTTACTTGTTCATTAAGATTATTTAATAGATTTTCACTTAACATTTGTTTCTCTCCTTTATACCTTAAAATAAAATATCACTTAATAGGTATTGTACCCCTTAAGCAGTAAATTATCAATTAAATAAAGCTTATTTATATAAAAAATTATAAATTTGGATAAATATTAAAAATGTTATATAATTTATTAAACGGTTACAATGAGGGGATTGAGAAAATGGTTATTAGTGATGAAGAAATTATTAAAAATTTAAAGTATTTAAAACTTTTATCAATGCAATATAAAACAGTTGCAGAAGCTTCAACGGAAATAATAAATTTAGCTGCTATATTAAACTTACCAAAGGGAACAGAACATTTTTTAACTGATTTACATGGAGAATATGAACCATTTGTACATGTACTTAAAAATGGCTCTGGTGTTATTAAAAGAAAAATAGATAGGGTATTTGGAAAATCTCTTATGGATAGTGAGAAAAAGAGTTTAGCAACATTAGTTTATTATCCGGAACAAAAAATAGATATAGTTTTAAGAGAACAAGAAAATATAGATGACTGGTATAGGGTTAATTTATATAGGCTTATAGAACTTTGTAGAAGTGAATCATCAAAGTATACTAGATCAAAGGTAAGAAAAGCACTACCAAAAGATTTCAGTTATGTAATTGAAGAATTATTGCATGAACAATTTTATGGTATAAATAAGCAAGAGTATTATGATGGAATAATTACAACAATTATAGATATAGGAAGAGCAAAAGAATTTATTATAGCTTTATCAAATCTTATTCAAAGATTAGTTATAGATAGATTGCATATATTAGGAGATATATATGATAGAGGGCCTAGAGCTGATATAATAATGGAAAAGCTTATGGAACATCATTCTGTTGATATTGAATGGGGAAATCATGATATGCTTTGGATGGGGGCAGCAGCAGGAGAAAAAACTTGTATGGCCAATGTTATAAGGATAGCTACAAGATATGGGAGTCTTGATACATTAGAAGACAGTTATGGAATAAATATTATGCCTCTTGCAACATTTGCACTTAAATATTACAAAGATGATCCATGTATAGAATTTATGCCAAAAGTTAGTGATGCTAGTAGGTATGGAAAGTTTGAGATGGATTTAACAGCAAAAATGCATAAAGCAATTTCAATAATACAATTTAAATTAGAAGAAAAAATAATAAAGAGAAGACCAGAATTTAAATTAGACAATAGGTTACTTTTAGACAAAATAGATTATGATAAAGGAACAATTATAATAAAGGGCAAAGAATATAAATTAAAGGATTTTTATTTTCCAACTATAGACCCTAAAAATCCATTTAAGCTTACAGAAGAAGAGGAAAAATTAATTGAAAAGTTGCAAATATCATTTGTAAATAGTGATAAATTACAAAGGCATATAACATTTTTATTTTCAAAAGGAAGCATGTATCTTACTTACAATAAAAATTTATTACTTCATGGATGTATACCTTTAAATGAAGATGGAACTTTTAAAAGCTTTACTATAAATGGTAAAAAATATTATGGAAGAAAATTATTAGAAAAATTTGATGCATTAGCAAGAGAAGGATATTTTAATAAAGTAGGAACTAAAGAAAAGTTATATGGTATGGATATTATGTGGTATTTATGGACTGGTCCTGTATCATCTTTATTTGGTAAAGAAGAGATGACAACTTTTGAAAGATATTTTATAGAAGATAAAAAAACTCATATAGAGGCTAAAAATCCATATTATGCATATAGAAATGATGAAGAGATAGTTTCAAAAATATTAAAAGAATTTGATTTAGATGTTGAAGAATCAAAGATAATTAATGGACATGTTCCTGTAAAAGAAAAGCTAGGAGAAAGTCCAATAAAGTGTGGTGGAAGAGTTTTAGTTATAGATGGTGGGTTTGCAAAAGCTTATAGAAAAGATACTGGAATTGCAGGATACACTTTAATATATAATTCTTATGGGCTTCAATTAGTATCACATCAACCATTTGAATCAATAGAAAATGCTATTATTGAAGAAAATGATATTTTATCAACTAGTATAGTTGTTGAGAGAAAACTTGATAGAAAAAGAGTTGGAGATACTGATATAGGAATGGAGCTTAAAAATCAAATAAAGGAATTAAAAATGCTTTTAGAAGCATACAGAAAAGGATTAATAAAAGAAAAAAGATGAATTCCATTAAACAAAAGTTTTTATAAGAAAGTAATAGGGTAAATATAAAAATAAATTTTAATATATAATAATAAATGGCTTAAATATACTGTAATTATTATATAATGATATGGTACTTAAAGTAATAAAATATATTACTTTAAGTACCATATTTTTAATGGTTAAATAAGTTTTCCGTGAGATAATTCCATTTTCTTAAACTTTATTTTAAATTGCTTTTCATATTGTTTAAGGTTTCTAAGTTCTTTAGGTGTAACTAAAGAAACTGTAATACCTTTATTATTACCCCTAGCAGTTCTTCCAGCTCTATGTAAATATTCATTAGCATTAATTGGAAAGTCTAAGTTAATAATATGAGATATATTAGGGATATCTAAACCTCTTGCAGAAATATCAGAAGAAACAAGTATATCTATAGAACCATTTCTAAATTTCTCAAGAGCTTGTTGTCTTTGTTCTTTAGTAATTCTTTTATGCATAGCAAAAGCGTTTTTGTGATGATAATTAAGTTTATCAGCTATAAGTTCAACATTAAATCCACGATTGATAAATACTAAAGTTTTTGAAGGATTTTCAGCTGCAACAAGTTTTCTTATTACTTCTGGTTTATCTCTTTCTTCAACTTCAATATATATGTGTTCAATATTAGGATTTAAAGAAATTTTTTCTTTATTTTTAAAAATAACAGGTTCTTTCATTAAATCTTTAAGGATATCCATAGCTTTTGGACTTATAGTCGCAGAGAACACTAAAAGTTGTCTATCTCTCATAGTACTTTTAATTATATCTTGTACAGTTCTTAAGTGAGTATTATCTAATAAATTATCACCTTCATCAAGAACTATAGTTTTTATAGTATGAGCTTTAATTTTTTTCTTTTTAATTAAATCTAAAACTCTACCTGGGGTTCCAATTACTATACTAGGTTTAGCTTCTTTTAATTTTTTTATTTGTTTATCCATATTTACATCACCAATAATTGGTGTAGAACTAATATTTATATTAGAATTTTGTGCTAGTAGCTTACATTGTTTTTCAATTTGCATAACAAGTTCTCTAGTTGGAGCAAGAATCAAAACTTGAACTCCTTGAGTATTTTTATCTATTTTTTCAAAAAGTGGTGCTAAAAAAGCAAGAGTTTTTCCGCTTCCTGTATGAGCTTCACCTATAACATCCTTATTAAGTAAAATTTCTGGAATAGTTAAAGCTTGTATTTCAGTTGGTGTATCAATTGATTGTTTTTTTAAGCCTTCTATTATGTTATTGCTTAAATTCAAATCTTGAAATGTATTCATAAATTTTATCCTCCTATGTTAGATAGTCATAACTTATAGTATATACATAATATAAAGAAAAGTGTACTTAAATTATAAAATAAAACAAATAAATATTAACTCTTTAGCAAAAAAGTTAATAATAAATTAGTTGTAAATATTGATATAATTAATAATGAAAATTATATAATATATTTTATGTTTTATTAATAAAAAATTAAATATAATAGTAATTTTTTAGGGAAAAGAGGGTGGATGAGTTGAATATATTTAGAACGCAGAATATTGACAAATTTTCTGCTAATATAAAAGATTCACAAAAGCATTTAGGAACTCTTGACTTAACACTTATGAGTATTGGTTCAGTAATTGGTACTGGAGTAATGGTTCTTACAGGAATAGTTGCAGCAAAAGAAGCTGGACCTGCTGTTGCAATTTCTTTTGCATTAAGTGCTATTGCAGCAGCTTTTATAGTACTTTGTTATGCTGAACTTAGTGCTAGTATACAAAGTTCAGGAGGGTCTTATACATTTGCTTATTTAACTTTTGGAGAGGTAATAGCATTTATAGTTGGAATGTGTGTTGTAATAGCATATATTTTATCGGCTGCAACAGTTGCATCAGGATGGGGAAGTTATTTATTAAGTTTACTTGATGTAATTAATATACATATTCCAAAATCTTTTACCAATATACCATCTCAGGGAGGAATTATAAACTTACCGGCTATATTAGCTATATTATTTATAACTTTTGTTATATCTGGAGGAACAGGTTCAAGTAAGATTGTTGATAATATAATGGTATTAATAAAAATAGGTGTTATATTACTATTTTTAATAGTTGGTTCAAGGCATATGTCAGCTTCAAATTGGGTTCCTTTTGAACCATATAAGATGTCGGGAGTTATGACTGGAGCAGCATCAGTATTTTTTGCATATTGTGGATTTGATGCAACAGCATCAGCTGCACCATATGTAAAAAATCCTAAAAAGGCATTACCAATAGGTTTATTAACATCACTTTTTGTGTGTGCAATTATTTATATAGGAGTATCATTAGTTTTAACTGGTATAACTTCATATATAAATTTAGATGTTCCAGATGCTCTTTCATACACATTAAAATTAGCAAAAAGACCGGAAACTGCATTTATAGTTTCACTTGGTACTGTAATTGGAATACTTGCAGTTATATACGCAGGAAATTTTGCAACTTCTCAAATATTACTTAAAATAAGTGAAGATGGGTTATTACCTAAAATATTTAGTAAAAAGAACAAAAAAGGTTCACCAATTATTTCATTATGGACAGTTGGTATAATTTCTTCAATTCTTGCTGGATTTTTTAATTTAAAGGATTTAGCTAACTTTGCAAGTATTGCATTTTTACTTGTTTATTCCATAGTTTCTCTTTCAGTAATAGTATTTAGGAAAAAATATCCTAACATAAAAAGAAGTTTCAAAACTCCTTTAGTACCATTTATACCTTTATTAGGAGCAATATGTTGTATAATTTTAATGATTAATTTAACAAAGATTACTTGGGTTATATTTGGAATAATTTTAGTATGTATATTAATTGTATATTTTTTATATGGAAAAAATCATTCAGAACTTAGATAAAATAAAATTATTTTATAAATGATTGTATCAAATTAAAAATAACATTATTTGATGCAATCCTTATTAATTTTAAAAAACTTTACTATAATATAGATATAAAGGTAATTAGGAGGAATTTTTATGGCAATTAAACATGGGGCTAATTTATTTGATTTAGCAAATGAATTAGGAATTAAAAAAGAAGATTTTTTAGACTTTAGTTCAAATATAAATCCGTTTGGAGCATCAGAAAAAGCAAAACAAGCTGTAATAGATAACATAAATATGGTTTCAATATATCCAGACCCAGAATATAAAGAACTTAAAAATGTAATTTCAGATTATTGTAAGTGTAATTTTAAAAATATTATATTAGGAAGTGGAGCAACTGAATTAATATCTTCTTTTATAAAAGATATTAATCCTAAAAATGCAATGCTTTTATCTCCATCATATTCTGAGTATGAAAGAGAATTAAAAAAAATAGGCTGTAATATAATAAAATACTTTGCAAAAGAAGAAAATGATTTCGTAGTTGACTTAATTGATTTTAAAGAGAAGATAAGAAAATCAAAGGTTGATTTAATTATAATTTGTAATCCTAATAATCCAACAGGATTTGCATTTACACAAATAGAAATAGAAGAAATTTTAAAAAGTACAAATGCATTTGTTATGGTTGATGAAACTTATATTGAATTTACGAATAAGGAAGTTTATTCATCAACTAATTTAATTGATAAATATAAAAATTTATTTGTTATAAGAGGAACATCAAAATTTTTCTCAACTCCAGGAATAAGATTGGGTTATGGTCTTATATCAAATGAGGATGTAAGAGATAACATATTAGATAAATTAGATTTATGGAATATAAATATTTTTGCAACTATCCTTGGAGAAGCTATGTTTAAAGATGAGAAGTATATAGAAAAAACAATTTTACATATGACTAATGAAAGAAATTATTTAAATAAAGAACTTAAAAATTTTAAAGATATAAAGGTATATGAAAGTAGAGGAAACTTTATATTATGTAAAATTGAAAGAGCAGATATAACTTCTGAGGATATATATGATAAGTTAGCTAATAAAGGAATAATAATAAGAAACTGTTCTTCTTTTGAAGGTCTTAATAATAAATTTTTTAGGGCTTGTGTTCTTAAGCATGATGAAAATGCTTTATTAATAAGGTATTTAAAAGAGATTCTAAAATAAAAGATTTACATGTGTAAAATTATACTTTATACTAGTGTATATACATTAGTATAGGGGGAGTATTTATGAATAATAAAATTAAACAAATGGTATATGCTGCACTTTTAATAGCACTTGCAATTATTATTCCGGTGCAGTTTAGCTTTTTAAAGATTTATATACCACCATTTAGTGCTACACTTTTTGCACATGTACCTATGTTTGTAGCAATTTTAATATCACCAATGGTAGCAGTTGTTACAGGAATCGGATCAACGATTGGTTTTTTGATAGCAGGTATGCCAATGCCAGTAGTTTTTAGAGCTGCAACTCACATTGTGGTAGGATATTTTGGAGCAAAATATATTCAAAAGCATAAATCATATTTAAAAATGTCATTATTTACATCAATAATTCATGGTGGTCTTGAAGCATTAGTAGTTATACCATTTATAGGATTTGATATTTATCAATTAATAATAGTTACTGGAGTAGGAGCTGTTCTTCATCATATGATAGACAGTGCGTTAGGATATGGGCTTGTTAATGTAATGGCTAAAGGAAGAAATAAAAGTATTTATACTTTATTTGATAATGTAAAAGAAAAGAACGAAGTTGTAATGTAAGAGCTACTTTTTAAGTAGTTCTTTTTATATTAAAGTATTTTTCTTATTAATACAATTAAATATAAGAAAGTATATATTAAGATTAGTTTTTTGTTAAATTTGGAAGACGATAATAAATTTACTTTAAAATTATCTATGATTAAGTATATAATGAATATTGATACTTTTTTAGTAAATAAAATTTAGTATGAGGTAGTTATTTTGAGTAATATTATTTTAGATGAAGAAAGAAATATCTTAATAGAAAAAAGAAAATTAATAGATGAGGAGCTAAAACAAAAAGAAGAATATATAGAAGGTGTAAACAAGAAGTTTACAGAGCTTAGTAAAGCATTAAAGGGAAAGTATAATGCAGAGAAGGATACTACAGAAAAGGCTTTAAATTTAGCTAAAAAAGATATAGAAAAATATGAGGAAGCTTACAATACACCATATTTTGGTAGAGTTGATTTTAGAGAAAAGAGATCAGCTGATGTAGAACAGATATATATAGGAAAACATGGGATAAATAGCTCTGAAACTGGAGATGAAATTGTAGTAGATTGGAGAGCACCAGTTGCAGATCTTTATTATAGTGGAACTGGGGGAGAAGCATATTATAAGGCACCAGCTGGAATAATAGATGGGGAGTTATCTCTTAAAAGAAAGTTTTTATTTAATGATGAACGTGAATTGGAGAGAGTATTTGACGAGAGTATAAATGAAATAATGATAAATGGTGAAGAAGGTCAAGGTCTTGTTGATGAATTCCTTAAAATAAATCTTGAAGAAAGCAGAGGAAAAAAGCTTAAAGATGTTGTTGCTACAATTCAAAAGGAACAAAATGAGATAATAAGATGGCCAAGAAATCTTCCTATAATCGTTCAAGGTTCAGCAGGTTCAGGTAAAACTACAATAGCACTTCATAGACTTGCTTATTTAATATATAGATATAAAGAAAATATGAGTGGAGAAGATATATTGGTTCTTGCTCCAAATAAATTATTTTTAGATTATATTTCTGAAATACTACCAAACCTTGGTGCTCATGAAGTAAAACAGAGTACATTTGAGGATTTAGTAAAATCAAAGGCTAAAATTAAAAGAAAAATATATAATAAAGATGAAAAAATAAAAAACATTATGGAAGAAACTGATGAAGAGAAGAAAAAGTTAATAGTAAATTCAGCAAAACTTAGAGGATCATTAGCTTTTAAAGTAATGCTTGATAGATATATTACTTTATTAGAAAGCAAAGCATTAGATATAAAGGATATAGAAATTGCAGGTCAAGTTATTTTTACAAGAAAAGAAATAATGAAATTATATTTAAAGGATTTAAAGGCATATCCAATAAATAAAAGAAAAGATGAAATAAAAAGATATTTAAGTTTAAAACTTAAGGAAAGAATATTAGCTGTTATACAAAAGGTTGATAAAGCTTGGGATATAAAAATAAAAGATATAAAGATGGAAGAGGGGGATTCAGAAGCTAGAAGAAATAAACTTATACAAGTTTATGATGAAAGAGATAAAGTTAAAGAAAATATTAAAAAGAATGGAAAAAATGCATTAAATGAGTATTTTAAGGCATGGAGAGGAATAAGCTCAACTGACATATATAAAGGATTTTTCAATGACGAAGATCTTTTTGATATAGCAACAGATGATAAAATTCCAGAAGTTCTTGCTGATTTTATGAAAAAAGAATTTAATGAAAGATATGAAGCTGGTTTTGTAGATGAAGATGATTTAGCAGCAATATTATATATAAGAGTTTTATTAGAGGGAATAGATGACTCTGAGAAGTTTAAACATATAGTTGTAGATGAAGCTCAAGATTATAGTCCATTTCAAATTTATTTAGTAAATGAATTAGCACGAGGAAATTCTTTAACTTTAGTTGGAGATTTAGCACAAGGCATATATTATTATAAAGGATTAAAGAAATGGGAAGATGTAACAGAAGGACTTTTTAAAGGTAAAGCTACCTTTATAAGTTTAAGTCAAAGTTATCGTTCAACAGTAGAAATTATAGATTTTGCAAAAGAAGCATTAAAAGCTCAAAATTTAGGACTTAAAGATTCTATACCGGTATTAAGACACGGTATGGAGCCTAAAATAATAAAAGTAAAAGATGATATAGAAATTTCTGAAAAGGTAGATGAAATAATAAAAAAGACTCACCAAGAAGGAAAAAGTGTTGTTGCTTTAATAACAAAAGATTCGAATGAAGCTGAAAAGCTTGAGAAGATTTTAAAGAAAAAAAGTAAGAATAAGTTTCAAAGGATAAAAGGAAAAGAAAAAGAAACTAAATCTGATAACATTATAATCCCATCTTATTTAACTAAAGGATTAGAATTTGATTGTAGTATAATTTATAATCCAAGTGATAAAAATTATGATGGAAATAGTACACTAGATCAAAGATTATTATATGTTTCTTTAACTAGAGCACTTCATACAGAATATATATTAGAATTAGATAATATAACAAATCTTATAAAAAAATAAATGGGTTAAAATAAAAAAGAGTTAGAATATAAAATATCTAACTCTTTTTTAAAATTACCTATATTAGGTTTGTGTTTATAATAAAATGTATTTATAATAAGAAAAGAATATACAGTAGGAGGATAATTTAATGGAAGAAAAAGAGATAATGTCTTTTAAAGATGAAGATGGAAATAAAGTTGATTTTGAAGCAGTAGCAAGAATATTTCTTGATGAAAAAGAATATTTACTACTAACACCAGTAGAGGAAGAAGCTGAAGATATATTTATATTTAGAATAGACAAGACAGATGATAAAGAGGAATTAAATCTTGTAGAAGATGATAAAGAATTTATCGCTGTAAAAAAAGAATATAAGAAGCTTTTATACTAAGGAGAGTGTTAATATAAATGAACGCTTTTGAAATATCACAAAGATTAGAACAAGAAGGATTAACTGAAATTGAAGAAATATTAGTAGAAGATGATAAAGTTATTTTAGAATTTTTTTATGATTTTGATAGAGAAGAGCTTAATGCTGCTAGAGCTTATGCGAATGAAGAAAGTGATTTAGAAGAAGATAGTAATGAATGGAAAGTAGATTGGTACATACCATATTTATTAGATATAGCAAGAGATAATATAGAAAATATAATTGAAGAAGTAAGTGATGAATTAGAAATTTCAGGAGTATTCCATGAAGTAAAAATAGATGGAAATAATAATGAATACATAAAGTTTATTGCTGCGTTTTGTACAGATGACTTTGATATGGAATTAGAAGAAGTGTTAAACGATTACTTATAATAAATTAAAGGGTTTTTAAGTATATATAAAAACTACTTGAATTCAAAAAAAATTGTGCTATAATTAAAACATAACATACCTGAGATGTTCGCCAAGCTTATCGTATTCAACCTACATATGAGATACGGGATTTGCGATATTATTATTGATGTCGGGCTTCAAGCATTTAGCTTCATATTATGACGGAAGATGGCAGAGAGGTAATATGAGCAGAACCCACCTGCGAGGAGCAGGTTTTGAATATATAAGCAAACGGCATGTTGGGGTGCTATATAATTACAGAAATTAATACCTCTTTTGAGGTATTTTTTTTGTACTTTTTTAAAATAAATGGAGTATCTTAACTCCATTTATTTTAAAAAAAGTTTTTAAGCTGCTAGTTTATTGAAGGTTTTTACTTTGTAATTTCTTTTGTGAATTTTATAAAGATGACATTGGTATGTGCTTATATCTTTGTCCAAATTTTGAGAAAGTATGACAATAAGTTTATTAGAAGGATTTATAAATTTTAGTAGTAGATTTAATAAAAATTTTCTGTATTTTATTCTTTTTTTTATCTTTTTTACCGTCATAAACAACACCTCATCTGTAAAATAAATGTATTTATAGTCATATTATAACAGTTATTGGAAATAAGTAAATTAAAATAAAAGTACAAATATTTACAAAAATATATATTAAATATTATAAAAATAGAATAAAATCAGTATAAAATAGATTAATATAAGTGAATAAAATTTAATTTGTCGAAAAATAAAAATAAAATATTTATTAAAATGTAAATAAGTTGTGTAAAACTTTAAATCAATAGTTATTAAAGTTGATTAAACAGTTATTTATAGGTAAAATAAACATAAGTATAAATAAAAAGTTTTCAAGGAGTGACTAAATTAATGAATACTAAAGATATGAATGTAGATGAAATGAAGATAGATGATGTTATAGAGAAAATAAATGAAATATATAAAAAAAGTAAAGAAGAAGGATTAACAGAAGACGAAAAAGAATTACAACAAAAGTTAAGAAGAAGATATATAGATAGTGTTAAAGCTAATTTTAAGGCTCAACTTAGTGGGATAGAGCCTAAGAAAAAGAAATAAAGGGTGATTGTGATGGCGGTAACTGTTGAAAAGTTAATTAAAGATTTTAATTTGGAAGTTTTAGTAGAAGGCAATCCAGAAGAGGTAATAAGTGTAAGTGATGTAAATAGACCTGGACTTCAGTTATCAGGTTTCTATAATTATTTTACTCCAGAGAGAATACAAATTATTGGAAAAGCTGAGTGGAGCTTCTTAGATGATATGCAAGTTGAACTAAGAAGAAAAAGACTAAAAAAATATTTTAGTTTTAATATGAAATGTGTAATTATAACAAGGGGAATTGAACCACATGAAGAACTAATAAAATATGCACAAAAACAAAATATTTGGGTTTTAAGAAGTAATTTAGTTACAACTAAGTTTATTAGTAAACTTACAGTATATATGTCAGATAAACTTGCACCTGAAACTAGACTACATGGAGTTTTGGTAGACGTTTACGGAATTGGTATACTTATAACTGGTGAAAGTGGAATTGGCAAAAGCGAAGTTGCTCTTGAGCTTATAAAAAGAGGTCATAGATTGGTAACAGATGATGCCGTTGATATAAAAGAAACCGATGGGGAGCTTATAGGATCATCACCAAGGATAACTATAGGAATGCTTGAAGTTAGAGGTATAGGAATTATTGATGTATCAGCATTATATGGCTTAAGTTCAATACTTCAACAAAAGGATATAAAACTTGTAATGCATTTTGAACATTGGAAAAATGATGGAGATTATGATAGACTTGGAACTGACTATGAATATATGGATATTCTTGGTGTTCCTGTTAGAAAACTAACTGTACCAATAAGACCAGGAAGAAATATTGCTGTAATAATTGAAGCAGCGGCTGTAAACTTTAGGTATGCACTTATGTCTAATGAAACACCAGTAGATATAATTGAAAGTAGAATGGGCGAAATTAGTGATTAAGATTAGTATTAAATCTATTTGTTAGATAATAATATTATATAAGCAAGTTAATAAAAAGGGAGGCACTAAAAATGAGCAAAAACGCTTGGGAAAAATACGATGAAAAAGGCATAAAGGAAATTTTTGAATTCAATGAAGGATATAAAGAATTTATGTCAAAATGTAAAACAGAAAGAGAATGTGTTGATGAATCAATAAGAATCGCAAAAGAACATGGATTTAGAGATTTAGAAGATGTAATAAGCTCAAATGAAACTTTAAAACCAGGAGACAAGGTATATGCTAATAATATGGGGAAAACATTAGCATTATTTGTAATAGGAAATGAGAAAATGGAAAAGGGTCTTAAAATACTAGGAGCACATATTGATTCACCTAGATTAGACTTAAAACAAAATCCTTTATATGAAGATACAGACTTAGCATTATTAGATACTCACTATTATGGTGGAATTAAGAAGTACCAATGGGTTACTTTACCACTAGCTTTACATGGTGTTGTAGTGAAAAAAGATGGAACTAAAATAAATGTAGTAGTTGGAGAAGAAGAAAATGATCCTGTAGTTGGTATTTCTGATCTTTTAGTTCACCTTTCATCTGATCAAATGACTAAGAAAGGTTCAAATGTAATTGAAGGAGAAGATTTAAATGTATTAGTAGGAAGTATGCCTTTAAAAGGAGAAGAAAAGGATGCTGTTAAAGCTAATATTTTAAAAATACTTAAAGAAAAGTATAATTTTGAAGAGGAAGACTTTTTATCAGCAGAAATAGAAGTTGTTCCAGCAGGAAAAGCTAGAGATTATGGTTTAGATAGAAGTATGATTATGGCTTATGGACATGATGATAGAGTATGTTCATATACATCATTATTAGCATTAACTGAGGTAGAAAAGATAGATAAAACTTGTGTATGTTTACTTGTTGATAAAGAAGAGGTTGGAAGTATTGGAGCAACAGGAATGCAATCAAGATTTTTTGAAAATATAGTTGCTGAAGTTATGGATAGAGTTGGAGATTATTCAGAAATAAAATTAAGAAGATGTTTAACAAATTCAAAAATGTTATCATCAGATGTTAGTGCTGCATTTGATCCAAATTATCCATCAGTTATGGAAAAGAAAAATTCAGCGTATTTTGGAAAAGGAATTGTATTTAATAAATATACAGGAGCTAGAGGAAAATCAGGATGTAATGATGCAAATGCTGAGTATATGGCGGAACTTAGAGCAATTATGGAAAAACATGATGTATCATTCCAAACAGCAGAACTTGGTAAGGTAGATCAAGGTGGCGGTGGAACAATCGCTTATATTTTAGCTCAATATAATATGAATGTAATTGATTGTGGTGTTGCACTTCAAAATATGCATGCTCCATGGGAGATTGCTTCAAAGGTTGATATATTTGAAACTAAAAAAGGATATGTAGCTTTCTTAAAAGAAGCTTAGAATTTAATAAAAGGTACAGGTTATTAAAAATAACTTGTACCTTTTTTATTTTATTAGTTCATTATTTAAAAATTAATCATAAAATATATTAATGAAATAAAAGATAAATAATAAATTAAAGAATTATTAAAAGGCACCTCTTAATTTAAATAAGAGCATCTATATCTTGAATAAAGAGTAGGTGCTCATTTAATTTAATTAAAATTTAGTGCTTTTAAAAATTTAGATAAATCTTCTTCTGAAAGTTTCATATCACCTATATCACCGTGACGATCGTCATTTATAAAATCCCCATGACAATCAGAACCAGCTGTTATTAAAAGATTATTTTTTTTAGCAAAACTTATTAAATATTTTTCTTGTTCTTTTGAATTCAAATAATATATTGCTTCGATTCCATCTAATTTAAATTTTAAAAATTCTTCTAATGGAGTATTTTTAATTAATATAGGATGGGCTAAAACTGTTATGGCATTGAATTTATGAAGTATTTCAATACCTTCTTCTAAAGAAATTTTAGTAGTCGGAATATAAGCAGGTTTATCTTTGCCTATAAAGTTATCAAAAATATAATCTTGAGTATATGGATAACCAGCATCTATTATAGCTCTAGCAATATGAGGTCTCGCTATTATATTTCCTCCTAATTCTGATACTTTATTAAAATCTATATTTATGTCAAATTTTTCTTTAAGTTTTTCTATCATATTTTTTGCTCTTATAATTCTTCTATTTTTAATTTCATTTAATATATTTGATAATTCTTGAGATTTATAACTATCATCTTTAAAAAATCCTAATAGGTGAATACTTTCATTATTATAATTACAAGAAAGTTCTATGCCAGGAATTAATTTAATATCTTTATCATTAGCTACAGATATTGCTTCAATAATTCCATCTACAGTATCGTGATCAGTTATTGCAAGTATTGAAACATTATTCTTTTTTGCTCTATCAATAACATTTTTTGGACTCAGTATACCGTCAGAAAAATTAGTATGTACATGAAAATCTGTTCTTTTCATAAATTTCAAATCCCTTCAATCTAAAATATTTTTTCATATAAGAAGCTGTGTTATAATTTAAAATAAATATTATAAGTATTGTAGCATAATGATAGTATAAATGTAATAAAAAATATGAAAAATGGTGGTTATAATATGTTGATAATGATAGATAATTATGATTCATTTGTGTATAACTTAGCTAGATATTTTAATGAGTTAAATGAAGAGGTACTTGTTTTTAGAAATGATGAAATAAATGAAGATTTAATTAAAAATTTAAATCCTAATGGTATAGTTATATCACCTGGACCTAAAGCACCAAAAGATGCAGGGGAAGTGCTTAACATAATAGGTAAATTTAAAGGGAAGCTTCCTATGCTTGGTATATGTTTAGGTCATCAAAGTATAGGAGAGTATTTTGGTGGTGAAATTATAAAAGGAAAAAGACCAATGCATGGAAAAATTTCAAAAATAATTACTGATGGGAAAAATATATTTAAAAATATTCCTAAGGAATTTAATGTTACTAGATATCATTCTCTAGTTGTAAATGAAGAAACTTTACCAGAAGAATTAGAAGTAACAGCAAGAGCTGTAGATGGAGCTATTATGGGAATTAAACATAAACATTATAAAATATATGGTGTTCAATATCATCCAGAAGCAGTTTTAACTGAATATGGATATGAGGTTTTAAATAATTTTATAAAAATATGTAAGGAGGGAAAATAGTTTGGATTTTAAAATTAAAGAAATAAAAACTAATCTTACTCCTTTTGATATATATAATTTATTTAAAGATGAAAAAAATAGTGTGTTTTTAGATAGTTCAAAAGAAGATGAAAATTTATCAAAATATTCTTTTATAGGGTTAAATCCCCTTGAAATATTTGAACCTAAAGCTTTTAATGATCCATTTTTAGAATTAGAAAAAAGAATAAATGATAAAAAAATTAATTTTAAAAGTGATATACCACTTATTTGTGGATATATAGGATACATATCTTATGATGCAGGAAGACTTATAGAAAAGTTACCAAACACTTCAAAGGAAGATTTTAATATTCCTAATATGAGATTTATACTTTATAACAATATAATAATTTTTGACTTATTAAATAATAAATGTTTTATAACGGCTCTTGAAAATAAAGAAGAATCAATAAATGAAATTGAAGAAAAAATATTAGGTGGAAGTAAAATAGAAGAAAAATCTTTTATGGAAGGTAATAATAAATTTTATTCAAATTTTACTAAAGAACAGTATATAAAAGCTGTGAAAAGAATGAAAGATTATATAGTAGATGGTGATATATATATAGCCAACATGACTCAAAGGTTTTATTGCCATTGTACAAAGGATTCTTTTGATATTTATAGTCATTTAAGAAGTATAAATAAGGCTCCGTTTTCCGCTTATTTAAATTATAATGACTTTCAAATTATAAGTTCATCTCCTGAAAGATTTATACAAATCAAAGACGGAAGAGTAATAACTAGACCTATAAAAGGAACAAGACCTAGGGGAAAAAATAAAAATGAAGATGATTTTTATAGAAAAGAGCTTGAGAATAGTGAAAAGGATAAAGCAGAACTTTTAATGATTGTTGATTTAGAAAGAAATGATTTAAGTAAGGTTTGTGATAAAAATTCTGTAATTGTAAGTGAACTATTTAAAATAGAGGAATATGCTACAGTATTTCATCTTGTTTCAACAATAGAGGGAAATTTAAAACCTGAAAATTCAGCTGTTAAGTGTATAAGAGAAGCTTATCCAGGTGGATCTATAACTGGAGCACCAAAGATAAGAGCAATGGAAATAATAGAAGAACTTGAAGGAATTAAAAGAAATTTATATACGGGAATTATAGGATATTTTGATTTAAGAGGAAATAGTGATTTTAACATAGTAATAAGAACTATATTAAAAAAAGATGATAAGGCTTATTTTGGAGTTGGTGGTGGAATCACCTATGAGTCTAATGAAGAAGATGAGTATGAAGAAACTATTCAAAAAGCTAAGGCTTTAATGAAGGTGCTTAAATGAGAAATATAATAATAGGTGATGGAGATATAAAAATAGATAACGGAATATTTTTTGGTGCTGGAGTATTTGAAACAATCTTAATAAATAATGGGGCAAAATTTTTAGAATTTCATATGAAAAGACTTAAAGAAGCACTTAATGTTTTAAATATAAAAGAAATATCTTTAAAAGAAGAAGAAGTTATATTTGAGTATATAAAAAGTTTGAAATGTAATAATAAAGCTTTAAAAATAACAGTTACAGAAAAAAATATAATTATAACATTAAGAAATAATACATATACAGAAGATATGTACAAAAAAGGACTAAGTTTAAAAATATCTAATGTACTTAGAAATTCAACATCTATAATGCCAAAAATAAAATCAGTAAATTATATAGAAAATATAATTGAAAAGAGAAAAGCGATAGAAAATGGTTTTGATGATGCATTATTTTTTAATGAAAAAGGATTTTTATGTGAAACAGCAGTAGCAAATATATTTTGCATTAAAGATAAAAAAATTTATACTCCTAATTTAAAAAATGGTCTTTTAAATGGTACCGTTAGACAATGGATAACTAAAAATTTCAAGGTTTATGAAGAAAACATAAATTTAGAAATGTTAATAGGCATGGATGAAATATTTTTAACTAATAGTTTAGTTGGAATAATAAAAGTTAATAGAATAGATAATTTTAACTTTGATAAAAATAAATTTATAGATATAATAAGTGATAAATACAAAAGTGAAATTTTATAATAATGGGGGCGAAGGTATTTTATGAATAAAGAAAAGATAATTGAAGGGGTAAAACTTATATTAGAAGGTATAGGGGAAGACCCAAATAGAGAGGGATTATTAGAGACACCAGATAGAGTATATAGAATGTATGAGGAAATATTTTCAGGATTAAATAAAGATGGAAAAGAATATTTAGAAAAATCATTTACAGTTGAAAATGATGATTTAGTTATAGAAAAAGATATAGTATTTTATTCAATGTGTGAACATCACTTAGTTCCGTTTTTTGGGAAAGCCCATATAGCATATATACCAAATGGTAAAGTTGCAGGGCTTTCAAAACTTGCAAGAACTATTGATATACATTCAAAGAAACCACAGCTTCAAGAAAAACTAACTTCAGAAGTGGCAGATGATATAATGAAATATTTAGATGCTAAAGGTGTTATTGTAATGATTGAAGGCGAGCATACTTGTATGACAATGAGAGGTGTTAAAAAGCCAGGTACTAAAACTATAACAACTTCATATAGAGGAATGTTTAAAGAAGATAGGGCACTTAGAAGCGAAGCTCTTTCACTTATGAAATAGAGGTACTTTAATGGATAAAGTAAATGAGATATTAAGTAATGATTTATTTAAAAAATCTATAAAAGAACTAGAAAAACTGGAAGAAAAAAGAGAATTCTGTAAGCATGATATGGAACATAGTTTAGATGTAGCAAGAATTGCATATATAAAAATACTTGAAGAAAATTTAAATATTTCAAAAGAACTTATATACGCAGTAGCATTATTACATGATATAGGACGAGTTCTTCAATATAAAGAAGGTATACCTCATCATGAAGGAAGTGTAATAATAAGTAGAGAAATATTAAAAGATACATCATTTAGCGAAGAAGAAAAAAATATTATAATTGACGCTATAAAAGAACATAGAGAAGATTTAGCAAAAAGTGATTTTCAAAAAATAATACAAATAAGTGATAAGTTATCTAGAAACTGTTATAATTGCAAAGCTTATAATAAATGTTATTGGAATTATGAAAAGAAGAATCATATTATAAAATATTAAGACTTAGGAGTGATATAAATTGAGGCTTGGAAATAGAGAGTTTAATTTAGGTGAAAGAACATATATTATGGGAATATTAAATGTTACTCCGGATTCTTTTTCTGATGGAGGAAAATTTAATAGTATAGAAGCTGCACTTAAGCAAACAGAAAAATTAATAAATGATGGTGCAGATATTATAGATATTGGTGGTGAATCAACAAGACCTGATGCAAAATTTGTTGGTGTAGAAGAAGAGATAAAAAGAGTTGTTCCTGTAATAAAGGCAATAAAAGAAAAGTTTGATATTCCAATATCAATAGATACATATAAAAGTGAAACAGCAGAAGCTGCAATAAAAGCTGGTGCAGATATAATAAATGATGTATGGGGATTTAAAAGAGATAAAAATATGGCAAATGTTGCAGTTAAATATGATGTCCCTTGTATTTTAATGCATAATAGAGAAAATACAAATTACAAAAATATAATGAAAGATATGATAGAAGATTTAAATGAAAGTATAGAAATTGCAAAAAGTGCTGGTGTTAAGGATGAAAAAATAATATTAGATCCAGGTATAGGCTTTGCAAAAACTTTAGAAGATAATTTAGTAGTTATGAATAATTTAGAAAAAATAAAAGATATGGGATATCCAGTTCTTTTAGCAACATCAAGAAAATCTATGATAGGATTAACTTTAAATTTGCCTAAGGATCAAAGGGTTGAGGGAACTATTGCTACAACTGTAATTGGTATTATGAAAGGATGCGAGTTTATTAGGGTTCATGATGTATTAGAAAATAAAAGAGCTTGCATAATGACTGATGCTATAGTTAAGGCAAAATAGAAAAGAGGAATTTATATGGATAAAATACACTTAAAGGATGTAGAGATATTTGCAAATCATGGAGTATTTGAAGAAGAAAAAAGATTAGGGCAAAAATTTATATTCGATATAGAACTTGAATTAGATCTTTCTGTAGCAGGAAAAACAGGAGATTTAAATTCTTCAGTTCATTATGGAGAACTTGTTTATGAAATTGAGAAAATAGTTTCAGAAAAAAGTTATGATTTAATAGAAACTGTTGGAGAAAAGGTTTGTGAACATATATTATTAAAATATAGAATGATTAAAAATGCAAAGGTTAAGGTTAAAAAACCTTGGGCACCTATTGGTAGACATTTAAGCTATGCAGCTATTGAAATTAATAGAGGATGGCACGAGGCTTATATTTCAATTGGAAGTAATATAGGTGATAAAGAAAAAAATTTAATAGAAGCAATTAATAATTTAGAAGATATAAAAGGGATTATTATAGATAAAGTTTCAAGTTTTATAAAAACTGAGCCATGGGGACTTAAAGAGCAAGATGAATTTTTAAATGGAGCTATTAAAATAAAAACTGTACTTTCTCCAAGAGAACTTATGGAAGTATTATTAAATATAGAAAAGACTATGAAAAGAGAGAGAATAGTTAAATGGGGACCAAGAATAATAGATTTAGATATTATTTTTTATGACGATTTAGTAACTGATGATGAATATATAACAATTCCACATCCAAGAATGGAAGATAGAGAATTTGTTCTTAAACCTCTTTTAGAAATAGCACCAAATAAAGTTCATCCATTAACTAAAAAAAGAATATTTAAAATGATTGAAGAATTATAAAAATAAGATGCAATGAGGTAACTCTTTGCATCTTATTTTTTATTTTGAATATATGAGCAAAAATCATATAAATTATAATGAATTGGAAGGTTATCCATGCTAATTATATCTTCATTGATTCTACCATCAAATGGATATAACTTAGCAAAAGTTTTATTATATATTTTAAAAATGTATTTATTTTCTCCTTCATTAGAATCATTAAAATTAATTATTAATTTAAATTTTTCTTTTGATTTAAAATCATCAGTTTCTTCTTCTAGGAAGTTACTATTATCTAAAGAATCAATAAAATTTTTAAGAACTATAGTATCCTCTTCATCTACTGAAAAATATTTATAAATATTTGTATCAAAAACTTGTAAAGTATATTTTTCTCCATTAGATAGTTTTTCTTTTATTTGATTATAATAATAATTTTTACTTTCATTTTCTTCAAAATGAAAATACCTTGGAGAAAAATTATAAGTACAACCTTGTAATAGTAGTAAACTTAAAAACAATAACATAAATTTAAAAGGTTTTAACAAAAAAATACCTCCTTATCTTTATAAATAAGTTTGAAATTATATTCTTTAATAACTTATTCTAATCTATGTAAATTTAGAACATTTTATAATTTACTGAATATAATATAATAAATTTTAATCCTTGGAGGTATTTTTATGAAAGTTGGTATAGATATAGATAATGTTGATATTTCCAGGGCAGTAATTAATGAACTAAAAAACGAAGGATATTATGTAGTAAATATGTCTTTAGATAAGTGTGAACCTATAGGTCAAGAAGTTTTTAAAAAAGCTATATTAGCAAACTCAGCAAAATTAGATTTTTTTTTATTAATTAAAACTCAAAGTAATCAAAATAATATTCATGTTTATTATAAAAATAATACTTTGTCAAAATATTTTTCAATTAAATTTATAAAATTATTAAATAAATTTGGTATTAACAATTTAAGAATTAATAAAGGTGAAGAGTTTTATTTAATAAAAAATATAAAGGCTCCTACTGTAATTATAAAGTTAAATACAGATAATAAAAAAATACAAAAAGATGAATTAATAAAAAGTATACTTTATTGCATAGAATGCATAAAAGATAAATATTTTTAATATTAACTTTAAATATGTTTTAAGTGAATGTTGATTTTAATATGAGCTATAAATTATTTAATTTTGAAAGTATTATATTAAAATCAACACTAGTTTAAAACATAAATGAAAAATGAAACAGTATAAAAAGAGAAAAAAATATATCTAATATTTTGGGGGAAGTATATGAGAATAATAGCAACTTTAGGGCCAAGTATAAAGGAAGCATGGGTAATAAAAGAAATTATAGAAAGCGGAATAAATACATTTAGATTTAACTTTTCTCATGGTTCAATAAATGATTTTAATGAAAAATATAAGATTATAAAAAATATAGATGATAAGGTAGAAATAATGGTAGATTTGCCTGGAAGTAAAATAAGAATTTCAGATAGTTTACCATATATATATAAAATTTATAACGGAGAAGAATTAATATTTTGTGGAGAAGATACATATGTAAATGAAGGATACTCTATAAAAAGAGGAAAAAGAAGGATTATTCCATTAAATATAAATAATGAGTTTCTTATAAATAAGAATATTAATTGTATTTCAATGAAAGATGGAACTATGAAATTTAAAATATTAAATATAGATAATTCAGGGGTTCATGTTAAAGTTAAACGTGGTGGTATAGTAAGAGCGGGTAAGGGTTGTAATATTAAAAATTTTAATAGAGCAAATATTGGTTTAACTGATAAAGATAAAATAGCAATTAACTGGGCAATAGAAAATTCGGTAGATATAATAAGTCAATCTTTTGTTGAAAATATAACTGATGTAATGAATATTAAAAATTATATAAATGAGTTAAATATAGATAATAAAATAAAATTATTTTCAAAGTTAGAAACACCAAAAGGTATAGATAATTGTGTTAATATTTCAAGAGTGGTTAATGGAGTAATAATTGGTAGAGGTGATTTAGTTCCAGAAAGTGGTCTTATAGAAGTACCAATATATCAAGATAAAGTATTTAAGTTATTAAAAGATTATAATGGTGAACTTATAATAGGAACACATATATTAAATAGTATGAAACAAGGAAAGTCATCTGAACTTGCAGAAGTAGATTGTTTATATAATTTAATGAAAAATGGAGCTAATGGATTTTTATTATCTGGTGAAACATCAGTAGGAAAAGCACCGATAAAGACAGTTAAATTTTTATTGGAAATTTTAGAAAGGTATAAAAGGAATTTTAATTATGAGTAAAAGTGAAAAAGATGGCAATAATATTAATACAAAACTACTTCAAGGGGCCTGGATTATACTTGGTGCAGGCATGTTATTTTTAATTTATACAGTCATAAAAAAATTAATTTAATTTTTTAAGCTTCTCTTTTAAAGAGGAGTATTTTTTTATTAACATTAAAATTAGATATAAGTAATATTAATAAATTTAATTAAAATAAAAATAAGCCAAATTATTTGGCTTATTTTTAATCATTTAATACATTCCAACCTATTGAAGCAACACCGTGTTCTAAACTTAAAACACCTATAATTCGCTCCATTATCATATCACTTTTTGACATACTCATAATTTCAGCTTTAACTCTGACCTTGCTTTCATTTTCAATTTCTATGCTTTCAAGTTTTTTTAGAAAAATTTTTTCTTCGTTAACCATTTGCATAAGTAATGATCTAATGTTAAATTCTTCGCTTTCAAGACATTTTATACTTATACCATACAAGTATTCACCATCATTATTAGAAGATTTTACATGATACATTTTTTTAGCAATTGGTCTTAAAATTATGTTTAATAAAACTATTACGATTGCTGATATAATAGCATATATTAAGTTACCTGTGCTTGTAAGAATACCAACTGCCGCTGTACACCAAAGTGTTGCTGCTGTATTTAATCCTCTAATATTAAAGCCATCTCTTAAAATAACTCCTCCACCTAAAAAACCAACTCCAGTTACAACCTGTCCAGCAATACGATGATTATCAACACCAACTGCAATATAAGAATACATTACAAATAGGCAAGCGCCAACACATACTAATACATTTGTTCTTATACCTCCAGCAATAGTTTGCCTATATTGTCTTTCTAATCCTATAATAAAACCTAAAACTATAGCTACTAATATTCTTATTGTAAAGTCTAAAACTGTCATGTAACCACTCCTTGAAATATAAAATAAATTAATAAATATTAAAATAAATAATTATATAATCAATTTACCATAAAACAATAGGTGGTTTAATAAATTTTAAAAAAATATAAAAATTTATTTTAGTAATTAAAATCGATTTTTATATTTTTTTATAGAAGATACAACAGGTAATGAAATTGCAATAGCAATTCCAGCTGAAACGAATCCATTTAGTGTTAGTGCAATGAATGTAGAATTAGCTGCAAATTCACTTATTCCAAGAACTCTAATATATTCATAAAAATATAGTATATATATTGCGGAAAGAACACCTATAGTATTAGTAAAGGATCCTATAAATGTTGCTATAATTATTTTTAAAGAGCCTTTTTTTATGACTTTTAATAATTTTATAGTTAACCAAGGAGTTATTCCAATTAATATTCTTGGTAATACTGAGACTAATGGATTTAAGAATATAAAAGAAACTGGTGTAGGAGATTTTATAGCTTGAAACATGCTAGTTAATCCAAATATAAGACCTAAAAAGCCACCTATTATTGGGCCTTCTAAAATAGAACCTATTATAACAGGTATATGCATTATTGTAGTATGAAATGGTGGTATAGGTATAGGGATATAACCTAGACCTGTAATACCAAACATTATTAGTAATGATGATAACATACCGGTAATTGTAATTTTTCTCGCTTTAAATTTTTTTCTTTCTTGTGATTTTTCCAAAATGTTCATCCTCCATTCTTATTCCTTATAGGATATAAGTTGAATTTTATTAAGTTAGTAAGAAATAAAAATTAAACATTATTAAGTTTAGTTACAATAAAAGTATACTAACTAAATTTAACTTTTATTTACAAGGAAAATTATATAATGTATTACTTATTATTACAATAAAATATTGTTAAAAAATAATCAAACTATTTTGTGAATTTAAGGTTAAGTTAGAAATAATCTAATATTAGGTAAATGTAAAATAAATATGAACTGTATGAAAAAATATATTTGAATTAATAAAATTCATACTGTATACTGAAGGTTGTTTTAAAAATGAGCATTATTTTATATAAAGCAAATTTAATAAATAATTGATTATATAACAGGGGGATAAAAGATGAAAAAAGGATATAAGATATCAATAGGTGTGATTATTGTTTTTATAATTTTAGGAATAGCATCTTATTTATTTTATAATAATTTAAGTGCAAGTAATGCATTTAAAGAGGGAACAGAATTTATTGATGAAGGAAAGTATGATAAAGCTTTAGAAAAATTTAATTTAGCATTGAATTATAAATTAAATTATAAGAAAGTTTTAGAAGAAAAAGAAATGATAGAAGAATATTTGTGTTCTAAAAAATTATTTAATGAAGAAAAAATAAAGGAAGCTAATGAAGAAATAAATAAAGTTAATAACAATTACAAGGAAATTAATAATTTTAAAGATGATGTTGATAAATTAAAAGTTGAAATAAATCATTCAATAGAAAATATGAATAATATAAATAAAATTAAAGAATTAATAAATAAACAAGATTTTAATAATGCTAAGAGTTTGATTAATAATATAGAAAAAGAAAGTTTAAGTAAAAATCAAAAAAATCAAGTTAAAGATTTAAAAGTAAAAGTTGATTCAGAATTAAATAAAATAGAGAATGAAAAAAGAAAAATAGAGGAAGAAAGAAAAAAGCAAGAGGAAGTAAAAAAAGAGAAAGAAATAAAAAATGAAGAAAACATAAATAAACAAAAAAATAATAATATCCATAATAAGGTTATAAAAAATAAAGAAAATAATGAATCAGAAAAAGCCAATAGTAAAGATAGAGCTATTAGTTTAGTTAAGAAATTAACTTCAGGATATACTAATTTAGATTATAATGGAATGATAAATATAGATAATAGAATATATCATGAAGTTGTAGCTAGTGGTGAGGGGTATGGAAGAGCTACATATCTTGTACCAGTAGAAAAAACTAATGAAGTCTATGTTGTTGTAAGAGGTGATGGAGGCAAACCAGATTTATATTTAGCAAGTTATTAGTAAAAGTTGGTTTATTACAGAAAAATAGTTTATAATTTATTAAATAAGTAGTATAAGTTATAATTATGATTTTATTAATTATAATAAATTATAACAATAAAAATTAGAGTAAATACAATATGTATTTACTCTTTTTAACTATTTTCTAAAATTTCTTTAAAAACTTTATTATGCTCAGTATCTTTACTTAGTGCTTGAATAATCTTTATTATATGATGTTCTGTTAATAATTCTTTAGAATATGTACATGAACATAAAATATAAGCTTTAATTATTCTATAAGTATTTATAACAACTTTTATGCTAGCACCTAAATTCATTCCTTTATTAAAAGGTATTATATCTTTAAAAATTTGATTTACTAAGTAATTTTCAAAAATGTAGTTATAATTATCTAGGTTAATTTTATTTAAATTTATATTTTTAAAATCTTTCTCTATTTTTAATATGTCTTTTCTTAATTTTTGTAAAAAAGATTTTATCTTAACACCAATAACATTATTAAATAAATTATCACTTAAAATTAAATTATAAAAATCAGTATTTTCAGTAAAGTTACTTTCTTTTAGTGAATTAAAATTAAAATTTTCATCATTTAAATTTTCTAGAAATATTTCTATATTATAAAAATCATTATTATCTCTTAATTTTTCAAGATTAGAATAAAAGTTTTTAAGAATAGAAAGTCTTTCTTCAATATTAAAGTTTCTATTTTGCATAATATTTATAGATATAACCCTTATATCCCAAAAATATTGTAGTAGACTATCACTTCCAATAAAAGCTTCGCTATCTATCATTCTTCGTATTTCAATAGAATTTTCATCTATAATTTCAGATGTTTCTATAAATTCCATTTTATCTTTATTTAGAAATGCTTTTTTGCAAACTTCTTCACAAGAAGGAATTCCACTTTTTTCATATATATTATCGATAATATTAAATACTCTAGGATATCTTCTACAAGTTATTGATAAATTTTCTTCACCACAATTTCCGTGAATATCACATAGCATACTATCATTTAAAAAGGGACATTTATTTGTATTTTCTATAATCATAAATCCATAATTAAATGAATCATTACTTTTTTTATTTTGTATATATTTATCCTTAACTAAAAGTTTAAGTTTATCCTTGCTATTTTCATATTTATTAAAGGTATATTCATCTATGTTTATATCCCAACCAGCACAGCAAGTATCAGTACAGTTTGGACCTATACATTTAAAGTTAGCCATATATTTTGGCATAAAGAAATTTAACTTCAAAACTAACACCATCTTTCTTAGATAAAAATATAATTTATTTAAGTATTGTAATTATGTATCAAATTATATTTTCTAATTAATTATTAGTTTTGACTAAATTTAATATAAGATTACAGGTTCTCTTTTAAATATTTTATATTATCATCTTTATCTTTAGTTTGTTTTAAGACATACTTTAATATTTTAGCATTTATTTTTATAAAATAATATAATAATATTTAATAAAATAAGAATTATGTTTGTTGTAACTTATTTATATAGATGTATAATTTATTATAAAGGTAAAGCATTAAAATAAATTATTTGATTGACTATAAATTTTTTATAGATTATAGACATTAAAATTATAAAATATTTAATATTAATGTAAGTATTAAATGAGATAATGATGTAAAAGGAGGTAGTATGAATAAAAAAAGAAAACAAATGCAAATAAGACGTAGAATAACATCATTGACAATACTTGTTTTACTATTATTTTTCGGGACAAAGCTTGCATTTTCTATAAAAGATAGGGTAGAGAAATTACAATATCCTTATAAGTATGAATCTATAGTAAATAAGTATAGTAAAAAATATAATTTAAACCCATTATTTGTTTTATCAGTCATTAAAGTTGAAAGTAATTTTGAAGAAAAGGCAAAGTCATCTGTAGGAGCTATTGGCTTAATGCAAATAACAGAAGAGACTGGAAAGGAAATTGCAAATAAAATAGGATATAGAAATTTTATGGTAAATGATTTATATAATCCAGAAATTAATATAGAATTTGGGTGTTTTTATTTAAAAGATTTATTTAAGGAGTTTAATGATAGGGATTTAGTTATTGCAGCATACAATGGAGGAAGAGGGAACGTTAACAATTGGCTAAGAGATCAAAAATATTCAAAAGATGGAGATAATCTTCATAATATACCTTTCCCTGAAACTAGAGAGTATGTTGAAAAAGTAAATAAGGCATATAAAATGTACAAAAAGATTTATGGTAATGAAGAAAAATAATATATTGAAGCAAGTATTGAAAGTCAGTAATGACTTTCTTTTTTTATAAAAATAAAATTATCTTCAATATATTTAGAGATTTTGTATAAATTTTAAAATAGGTATTTTAGCTATTTAAAAGAAAAAGTAAATTAAAAATTTAATTTATAAATTATGATATAATATTTTATTGAATAAGGAGGTGGGGTGTATTTGAATTTAGAAATAATGCAAAAAGGGATGATAAGATTAAGCTCTTTATATACAAGAACACAAGGAGAAAAACTATTAAAAGAATCATATATAAAAGATTTAAAAGGAAAAAATATAGATAATATATATCACATATATGGTAAAGTTTTAAATGATAATAAAAGTAGCATATATAGAACTCATATAAAAATTAATAATAAAACAGATAAAATAATTGATACAAAATGTACTTGTGAAACATTTAAAGAAAATAGAAAACAGATAAAAAATTATGTTTGTAAGCATATAGTAGGAACATTTTTTGCCTTTTATAGTGTTGCAAAGAAAAACATAAAAAAGAAAGAAGAAAAATTAGTAAGTAAAAAAGATGAAACCTTAGAAAAATGTTTAAAAAGTAAAAGGTTTTTATCTTTAGATATAATAATAAAATGTATTGTTAATGATGGAATAAAATCATTTCAATGTGAATTTAAGATAGGGGTTTTAGGTACTCATTTAATAACAGACATAAAAGAATTTATAAGAAAAAGTGAAACTGAAGAGTATATAAAATTTAATGAGGCTTTTACCTATAATAAGAATAAAGATGAGTTTATAAAAGAAGATAAAGAAATAATTGAATTTATAAAGAGAAATAAAAATAGAGCAAACGGAAAATGCTTAAAATTATATCAAAATGAGATAAAGGATTTTTTAAAATTAATACATAAAGACAAGAAAATAATATTGAATTATAATTTTATAAATTATGAAGTTAAGGTAAAAAAGATAAATGTACCAGTTTCATTAACAGTAAGACTTAAAGATAATAAATTTATTTTAAGACATCATAATAAATTTCCTATTTTACTTAATAATTATGGTGATGTAATGTTATTTGATAGAAACATTTATTTACCAAAAGAAAAACAATTGAATTCTTATATACCTTTATATAAAAAATTTATTAAATCTAGTGAATTATATTATGATAAATCATTACATAGTTTAAATAAATTATTAGAAGAACTTAAAAATATAACTAATAATGTTGTATTAGATGAAAATATAAAAGAATACAAAAAGAATTTAATTAGGCCTAATTTTTATTTTTATAAAGAAAAAGAAAAAATATATTGTAATGTAAAACTTAATTATTCAGGATATATAATTGATTTAATAAAAAATCAAGGTGATAATAGTTTCTTAAGAGACTATAAAAAAGAAATATTAATAAGTATGGAGCTTGAAAAACTTAAATTTATAAAAAAAGATAAAGATTTTATGTTTATAGGAACTGACGATGATATATTTAATCTTTTAAATATAGGATTTAAAAGGTTAAATGACATTGGAATAGTTAAAATTTCAAAGGATTTAGAAGACTTTAATTTAATAAATTCATCATCGATTCATTCAAGCTTTGAAGAATTTGATAACTTTTATACTCTTAAATATAATATTTATGATTTTACTATAAAAGAAATTAAAGATGCTATAAGCAATATGAGAAATGGAAATAAGTTTTATAAAAGAAAAAATTCTTATTTAGATTTAGAAGACCCTGGGGTTGTGCAGTTTTTAAATCTTATAGAAGATTTAGGTTTTGATAATATAAAGGAGAATGAAATTTACATAGATAAAAATAAAAGTATTTATATTAGTGAAAAATTAAAAAATAGAAACTTATCTTTTATAAAAGGTAGTAATATATTTCAGGAAATAGTTAAAAAGTTATTAAATAAAGAATATAAAAGAAAACTTGTACCAAAGAAATTAAATGGAACCCTTAGAAATTATCAAAAAGATGGCTTTAAGTGGATAAATGAAGTAACTTCATTAGGTTTTGGCTGTATACTTGCAGATGATATGGGACTTGGAAAAACAATTCAAATAATAGCATTTTTATTATCTCAAAAAAAGACAAAAAGTTTAGTAGTTACTCCAACTGCATTAATTTATAATTGGCAAGATGAATTTGAAAAATTTGCACCTACAATTAAAGTTGGTTTAGTACATGGAAACAAAAATACAAGAGAAAATATAATAAATAATTATAAAAATTATGATGTAATATTAACTACATATGGAACACTTAAAAATGATGAAGAAAAATATAAAAGCATAACCTTTGATTACTTTATAATAGATGAAGCTCAAAATATAAAAAATCCTACTGCTAAAATAACTGAAACAGTAAAGAACATAAAATCAAAAAGTAATATAGCATTAACTGGAACTCCAATAGAAAATAATTTAATAGAACTTTGGTCAATATTTGATTTTATTATGCCAGGATATTTATTTAGTAAAGAAAGGTTTAGGGAACGTTTTATAAATACTTCTAATACAGAAGAATTAAAATCTCTTATAACACCATTTGTACTTAGAAGAGTAAAAGAAGATGTTTTGGATGAGCTTCCTGATAAGGTTGAAAAGAAATACTTAGTTGAACTTAATAGTAAACAAAAGAATATATATAAATCATATGTAAAAGAAATAAAAAATAAAATAAAACAATCTAATGATATAAATTTATTTTCATATTTAACTAAATTAAGAGAGTTATGTTTAGACCCATCCCTTGTAATTAAAGATTATTCTTTTAAAAGTTCTAAGATTGAAGTTGTTAAAGAAATAATAGATAATGCAAAATCAAATAAAAAGATACTTTTATTTTCACAATTTACATCTGTTCTTAAGAATATAGAATATGATTTTAAAGAAAGAGGAATAAAGTATACATATTTAGATGGAAAAACTTCGGCAAAGGAAAGAGTTGATAGAGTTAAATTGTTTAATGAAGATAAGGATATAAAAGTATTTTTAATTTCATTAAAAGCTGGGGGAGTAGGTTTAAATTTAACATCAGCTAATTTAGTAATACATTTTGATCCTTGGTGGAATCCAGCCATTGAAGATCAAGCGACAGATAGGGCCCATAGATTTGGACAGAAAAATATTGTAGAAGTAATAAAACTTGTAGCAAAAGATACGATTGAAGAAAAAATTGTGCTTATGCAAGAAGAGAAGAAGGAACTTATTCAAAGTCTTATGGATGGAAAAGTTATGGATGGACAAAAGCTTAAGAAATTAACAGAAGAGGAAATAATGAAGTTATTTGATTAATAGTATTTTAGAAAATAATATAAATTATTAATAATATGAAGTAATTTACAATATGAAATGAAGCATGTTTAAAAAAGAAATATAACATTTATAAAGCAAGTGTTTTTAAGACTTTAAGGGTAAATTTTAAAAAATTATAATTAAATATGATTTAAAATAAGAAATATTTATATAAAGTATTTCTTATTTTTTTATATACAATTTGAACATAATTTTAAAAGAGTGTATAAATAAAAATAAAATAAAAATAAAATTAATAATAATTACAAATTAAATTAAAGAAAATCTAACAGTTTTAACATAGCCTTTTGAATATGATAATTTTACAATATAAGTGTAAGAGTAATTGATAAATATACAGGAGGTACAAAATGGAAAACGAAAATGGATATAGTAAAAAAGTCCAGAATATACTTATGGTAATGTTTTTATTGGGAATATTCATAGGGGCTATGGACGATGGAATTGTTTCACCAGCAAGAACAATTATAGCAGATGCTTTAAATGTAAGTGCGGATGTTTCAATTTGGATGATTACAATATATACTTTAGTTTATGCAGTTGTTATGCCTATTTCAGGAAAATTAGCTGATAGATATGGAAAGAAAAAATTATTTGTAATATCAATAGCTATATTTGGTATAGGTTCAGCATTAAGTGGAATTTCTGATTACTTAAATAGTTATTCATTTTTAATTGTGGCTAGAGTAATACAAGCTGTTGGTGGTGGTGGAATAATGCCAATTGCAACAGCATTTATAGGAGAAAGTTTTCCAAAGGAAAAAAGAGGTAGTGCACTTGGAATTACTGGAGCAACTTATGGAATAGCAACAACACTTGGACCTACAATTGGTTCAGCTATACTAAATTTATTTGGTAATGATAACTGGGGAATATTATTTTTTATAAATGTTCCTATATGTATAATAGTGTTATTAATATCAATAAAGGTAAAAATACAAGAACCTAAATATACAGATAGAAAGCTTGATGTTAAGGGAAGTGTAATTTTATCTTTAATGATACTTGGAATTATGTATGGAGTTACTAATTTAAATTTCCATGATTTTTATAGTTCAATAACATCAACAAAGGTATATCCTTATTTAATAATATTTGTTGTATTATTACCTATATTTATATATTTAGAGAAAAAAGCAGAAGATCCAGTATTAAATTTAAATTTCTTTAAAAATAGAAATATAGTTATAACTTTAATAATGGCTTTTGTAGTAGGTTGTGGAATGATGAGTGTAGTTTTTATTCCACAATTTGGAGAAAATGTTCTTAGAATACCTCAAGGATCAGGTGGTTATTTAATTACTATAGTGGCACTTTGTTCTGGTATGGCAGCACCTATTGGTGGAAAATTTATAGATAAGTTTTCAGCTAAAGCCGTACTTTTAGTTGGATTTACATTTTCTATAGTAAGTTCTTTGTTACTAGCATTGAATGTTTGTAAGACCAATAGTGCTCCAATGTTATTTATAGCCCTTATATTAATGGGTATAGGTATGGGATTAACAATGGGAACACCACTTAATTATTTAATGCAAGTAAATGTTAAGAAAACTGATGCAAGTTCAGCTCAAGCAACAGTATCATTAATAAAAAGTTTAGGTATTGCTATTTCACCTAATATATTAGTTAATTTTATAGCAGTTGCAGGAGATAAAATGCCATCAAAGTTAATGGAAGTTATGCCACCAATTAAGGGTATGACAGGTAGTATGTCACAATCAATTGGTAGTGGTGATGTACCAAGACATATATTAAACTCTTTTCAAAATGCAGATGTTACAAGTATAGCAAATGTAATGAAAGAATTTTCAAGTTTTATGTTTGATAAGGCAAGACCAGCTATAGAAAAAAGTTTAGTAGGTCACATTCCACCAAATGCTGATGTAAATGTAATTTTTAACAATATGAAGAATGACTATATACATCAAGTTGAGGCATCTAAAGTAGCTATACAAAATACATTCCAACAAACATTAAATAATGGTTTTTTAGGATTATTTGTTACATTAGCTATAATAGCTGCAATAGGTTTTTGTGTAGCACTTTTCTTAAAAAAGAAAAATGAAGTTGTAGAATAAAATTAAATTTTAGAATTTATTTATGTAAATATTAATTAAAATTAATAAATATTTTAAAATCAATAATTTAAAAAAGAATTAGGTTAATAACCTAATTCTTTTTTATTTTATATTACAATAGGTTTAATTATAAGATTTTTAATATTAAATGAAGAAAATAAGACTTAATTACTTTAAAAGCTAAAATTTAATAAAATATGGCTAAAAATTTGAAAATAAAAAAATAATATGATATAGTATATAGGCATATAGTGTATTTATTATATTTTTTAATAAATAATAGGAATTATTATATATAATAAGTAAAGGGGATGAAATTATGTTTAAGTTACCAAATTGTCCAAAATGTAATTCAGAATATACATATGAAGATGGAAATATGTTTGTATGTCCAGAGTGTGCTCATGAATGGAATGAATCATCAGATAATGGAAGCAATGAAGATATATTAGTTGTTAAAGATGCAAATGGAAACATATTAAATGACGGAGATTCTGTAACTGTAATTAAAGACCTTAAAGTAAAAGGAGCTTCATCAGCACTTAAAAAAGGTACAAAAGTTAAGAATATACGTTTAGTTGAAGGAGACCATAACATTGATTGCAAAATTGATGGATTTGGCGCTATGCAATTAAAATCAGAATTCGTTAAAAAATTATAATTAAAATAATTGATATAAAAGGTTAGGAAGATTCCTAGCTTTTTTGTTATATAATTGTTTTATATGTTTAAATTAAATATAAGAAATATTATATAAAATAAGATAGAAGATAGAAGATAGAATTATATACTGTAGATATAATTATATATTATAAAAGAATATAAAAGAATATCTAAATGAATTTTGTTTTAAAGAAAAAAGAAAGTAGTAGGTTAAAATGCGTAAGATTTTGAGAGAACATTTTAATCTACTACTTTTTTAATTTATAAATAAAGGTTTATTTATGAGCTAATTTATTAATTACATTCTAATTTTTTTCTTCTAAGTTTTCTGATTTTCTTTTCTTCACCATAAGCAACTACTAGAAGTAATATTACACCTATGATAAGTGCTGCATAGAATACAACGAAAACATCATTCCAACCGTGAAGAGTTGTACCAAATACTGTTATACCTGATGATTTTGGGTCAGCAATTTTTGCAAGTGCAACTTTAGCTGTTGAATCACCAAAAAGATATCCAAATGTTCCACTTAATCCGTTAGTTACAGTTGTTGCTTTCTTTGGTGTAAAGCCTACTATTGATACACCAATTAGAAGTTGTGGTCCAAATATTAATGCACCTAAGCAGAATAATGATACATTTATCATTGTAACGCTAGTAGCATATCTATATCCAAGTACAGCAAATGCAGTGATTCCTAATAAGAATGCTGCAAGAACAGCTCTTCTTCCTTTTAAAAGGTCAGATACATATCCCCAAGTCATACTTCCTAAAAGAGCACCCATTTCAAAATAGAAAATTGTATCAACGGCATCACCAATTCCAAATCCTAAGTGTTCAGTAACATAAAGTGGTGCCCAGTTATCTATTCCAATACGTACTATGTATACGAAAACATTTGATACGCAAAGTACCCAAATCCAAGGATTCTTTAAAACGTATTTTTTGAAAATTTCAAATTTAGTCATTGATTCACTTTCGATATTATCTTCATCTACAGGTTCACCAAATATTTCTTCAGCTCTATTCCAACCTAATTCTTCAGGTTCATCTTTACCAACAAACATTAAGACAACACCAACTATAAGTGCTATTATTGCAGGGAATATAAACATACCTGCAACGTTTCCATGGAAGAAAGTATTTGCACCCCATAGAGCAAGTATTCCAGCAACAGCTCCACCTATATTGTGAGACATATTCCAAAATCCTAAATATCTACCTCTTTTAATTGTTGGAGTCCATCTTGAAATAGTTGAGTAAGCTGCTGGACCTCCTGGAGCTTGTAAAAATCCACTTAATCCCCAAAGTAATAATATAATTCCTGATGGTTGCTTACCAGCAAGTAATAAAAGTCCTATTACTAATACTATAGTTGCTGCCATAGCTAATAAAAATGAAACTATACGTTTTGCATTTCTACCATCAATTATGTATCCTAATAAAGTTTTACCTATTGCATATGTAATTGAAAAACCGAATCCTATGTATCCAAGTTCAGATGTAGTATACCCTAGTTGTCCTTTTAAAAGTGGTTGTGCTGCTTTGAAGTTATTTCTAATTAAATACATACAAGCATAAACAACAAATACAACAAAGAACGCTTTTAAAAATTGTTTTGCCCATTGTTTTCTTTGAACTTCTATTGGAACAGAAACAGGTTTTTTGTTAATACTAAAAAATTTGCTTATTGTGTTCATATAGACCTCTCCTTACTTAATTTAATTTTTTTTAATAAGTGTACAGTAATAAATCCTGGAAAATGTTTTCAGAAAACATTTACAGATGTATAATAAAATAAAATATAAACAAAAAAATCTCTAAAATGTTTCATAAATGTAACATTTAGTTTTGAGGTTTATGAATGAATTTAATATTGATATTATATGATAGTTAATTATGATAAATTAATTGCAATTTAAGGGTTATATTAAAAAAATATATATATAAAAACGTTTTCTTTAGGAAATATAATAAAACGTTATTTCTTTGAAATATATTTAGATTATTAGTATTTATAACTATTTCAAATTAATATTCTTAAAATTTATGGATTTACGTATTTTCTAGTGAAAATATTTATTGTAAAAAAATAAAGGTTTCTTCGAAGGAGTAAATTAAATTTTGCATAAATTAAGGAGTATTTATTAT